>JBFFND010000001.1:0-26257 GCA_041563375.1 Gammaproteobacteria bacterium
AGCATCAGGCCGCCCAGCACCGCCTGCTCGGCTTCAATCGAATGAGGCGGCACCTTGAGGCGCTGTGCACTATCCGTCTCACGGAGGGGGTAATCATTACTGGCAGGATATGATAGGGAATCTGGCATGGTGGTTTAAAACTTAACTTATAAAAAATTAATGGTCATTATGCCTGAAAAAAATCGGCCAATTCGGCTTTTCGGACATACGCCACAATATATGTAAACTACTGACAATTGGCAAATAATCAGCACGGCAATAACAGCCCATTCAGCTGATATTGACAAGCGCGCATTTCAGGCCGCCACAACGACAACAGCCGGGCATTGCCCGGCTGTTGTCTATAACGCACAATAAAGTAACGCTTATTCTTCGCCGATTACCGTCAGTTTAACCGTGGCATCAACATCGGTGTGAAGATGAATGTCAATTTCATACTCACCCGCTTCACGCAGTGGCCCAGTTGGCATGCGCACTTCTTTCTTTTCAACTGCAGCGCCGGCAGCTGTAACTGCATCAGCGATATCTGCATTACCGATAGAGCCGAACAGTTTGCCTTCAGCACCTGCCTTGGAGGTAATGCTGATGCTCATTGTGTCCAGTTTGGCTTTACGCTCCTGCGCAGTTGCCAGTGCTTCAGCTTCTTTTGCTTCGAACTCGGCACGACGTGCTTCCAGCTCTTTAATGTTTTCTTCGTTGGCAATCTTGGCCTTACCGAATGGCAGTAAAAAATTACGTGCAAAACCCGGCTTGACACTCACCACATCGCCCAGCTTACCCAGACGATCAACTTTTTCTAATAAAATGATATCCATCATTAAATCCTCTATTAAAACCTTATGCTAATCAATCAGTGAAATTGCTTAGTGCTGATCAGTGTATGGCAGCAATGCAAGATAACGCGCACGTTTAATCGCAGTGGTTACCTGACGCTGGTACTTGGCTTTTGTACCTGTAATACGTGCAGGAACAATTTTACCGGTTTCGCTGATAAAGTTTTTCAGCAGGTTAAGGTCTTTGTAGTCGCACTGGGTAATACCTTCAGCAGTGAAACGACAGAATTTTTTACGACGAAAATAAGCCATGTTTATATCCTCTCAATAAATTAAAGCTGAATTACTCAGCATCTTCAGCTTCAGCGGATACTGTGTCTTCTTCAGTATCTGCCCTTTCTGAGTTGTTATCGGCTGTGCGGTTATCAGATTTTCTGCTTTCCTCGTCCTTCAACAAAGGTGAAGGCTCGGTCACAGCTTCTTTCATCTTGATAACCATATTACGCAGTACCGCATCATTGAAACGGAACATAGACTCCAGCTCGGCCAGTTCTTCATTGCCGCACTCGATATTCATTAAGACGTAATGTGCCTTATGGATTTTATTGATTGAATAAGCCAGTTGACGACGGCCCCAGTCTTCCAGACGGTGAATTTTTCCACCATTGGTTTCGATAATGCTCTTATAGCGCTCGATCATTGCGGGCACCTGCTCGCTCTGATCCGGGTGTACCAGAAATACTACTTCGTAATGACGCATGATATGCTCCCTACGGTTAATGTCCCCTGCGTATAACCAGCGATAGTTCGGCTAAGCAGTAGAACAAGGAGTTAAAGATAAAAATATGACAGCGCCACTGGGGCGAAATCACACAGGCCGGGCATTTTACGCGGTTTCAGCGCATAGCTCAAGCAAACGACCACTATTTCTAGCGCCCACCATGGAATCGGCTGAAAACCGCCAGAAACCCGGTGCCAGGCAAAGCCCGAAAGCATAAATATCTTTATATTTCAAATAGTTATATACAAAAAAACATGAATTCGGCCGCTCATTGCATAGAATAGACACCTGTCAGCAGAGCTACCGGGCGAGGTTTTATGTGCAATCTTATCCGGAATTACCCTGGCCGAGCCCGGTAAATGCCGGTATAAAGTTCGCCGATACATCAGTACGGTCGTTTCTAACAACCCCCTGGCAACTTATGCGCACAACCTGTTGAGGAAGATTGAACAAACACTAACTGGCTAGAACAGCTGACCTGAATGCTGTACAGCATATTATTAATCATGAGCAGCTATGCCATTATGCAAGCCCGATGGGATGCTTTAATGATCACTGTAATAGCCACGACATATTTTATTAACATAACCCGCACATCACCTTAACATTCTGGTAACAAATCCGGAATAGGATTGCGCCATCGAAATTAATCAAATCATTTGTGACCACCTAGAGGAAAATTAGTTTATGAAAACTTTCACAAAAAACGCGACAGCCCTTGCTATTTTAGCTGCACTTGCAGCACCTGGCATTGCCTCAGCTGAAGCGACGCTGTACGGCAAAGCACATCTTTCATTTGGTTCTGTATCTGAAGATGATGGCGTAACTGATGCCAGCTCTACAGCGGTTACATCCCATGCTTCTCGTGTAGGCATTAAGGGCACTCTGGATACCGATGGCACAGCAAAGGTAATCTATAAGTTTGAGTGGGAAGTTGATATGGCTGATGAGAAGAATGCGTCTGACAACAATATCAAATCACGTTCACAGTTTGTGGGCATCAAAGACAGCTGGGGCCAGGTTCGCATTGGCCGTGACGACTCACCTTACAAACTGGCTGGCAAGAAAAATGTTGAATTCCTGAGCGACACCTGGGCAGACTTCAATAACATTATTGACAAGGGTCAGGACACACGTAATGATGACTCGATTGCCTACTGGGGTGATATTGGACCAGGCAAACTGGGTGTAGCATATGCCGCAGGTGAAGATGCCCCCACAGCTGGTGAAAATGCAGGCGAGTCAACCAGCATCGCCTATGACATGAAGATGGGTAGCATCGGTTTCGCACTGGCCACTCAAACCATCGAGAAATCTGCGACTAATGATGAAACCGGCACTAAATTCTCTTTTGGTTATAAAATGGGCGATACCAAGCTGGGTCTGATGTATGAAACCGTTGAAGATGACAACACTCTGGACGACAAAAACACCTTTGTAAGTGTTAATCACAGCCTGAGCAAGACAGACAGCATCGTATTTGCCTATGGTACTAAAGACCAGGGTGCAGCGGATGATGCTACGATGACAGCACTTGCCTATAAGCACAAAATGGGTAAAGGCCTTGAACTATACGGTCTGTATGCTGATGGTGCTGATGGTGGCCTGAATGACGCGTCTAAACTGGCGGGTGATGGCTCTGCTATCGTTGCCGGTATGGTAGCCAAGTTCTAATTGTGACTACTGTATAACTCCGGAGCAGGCAACAGTCTGCCCCGGAGCTAGTCATAACTATAAAGATAAGACTCCTGCAGACTGGTCATCTGCATTAGCACCTAGTTAACACAGGTGCTTTTTTGCGTAAACCTTTAACCGTTATATTAACCAGACTCAATCCCGAATCAGGCACGTCTCCAGCTGGTTTCGCCAGCCTTGTCTTCCAGTTCAATACCCTGCTCTTTTAGCTCATCTCGAATACGATCCGCCTCACCCCAGTTTTTATCTGCCTTGGCCTGTGTGCGTTGTGTAATCAGTTCATCAATCTGCTGATCACTCAAACCGTCGCTGCTGTTACCGGCACTTTTCAGATAGGCCTCAGGGTCTTCCTGCAACAGCCCCAGTATACCGCCCAGATGCTTCAATGTTGCCGCCAGTGAGGCCGCACGTGCCGGCTCACTGCTTTTCAGCTTATTGATCTGGCTGGCCAGATCAAACAGCACCGCAATCGCTTCGGAAGTATTAAAGTCTTCATTCATTGCATCCTTAAAGCGACTGACATATTCATCGCAAGCGCTATCCATCTCGCCGATGTCAGTATCACGCAGGGCAGTGTATAAACGGCTCAGTGCAGCACCGGCACTGTCCAGCATCTGGTCCGAATAATTCAACGGGCTGCGATAATGACTGGCCAGAATGAAGTAGCGCACATCCTCCGCACGGTAACGCTCAAGTATTTCACGCACGGTAAAAAAATTGCCCAGTGACTTGGACATTTTTTCATCATCGATGCGCACAAAGCCATTGTGCATCCAGGTGTGAACAAACTTCTCACCGGTGGCGGCTTCGGATTGTGCAATCTCATTTTCGTGATGCGGGAATTGCAGATCCTGGCCACCACCGTGAATATCAAAGGTATTACCCAGGCAACAGGTCGACATGGCAGAACATTCAATGTGCCAGCCAGGGCGCCCCCTGCCCCAGGGTGATTCCCAGAAAGGCTCACCAGGTTTGGCCGCTTTCCACAAGACAAAATCAAGCGGGTCATCCTTAAACTCATCCACCGCAATGCGTTCACCTGCGCGCAGTTCATCGGTTTTCTTGCCGGACAAACGACCATAGTCGGCAAACTTGCTCACGTCATAATAAACATCACCGTTCTCTGCAGCATAGGCATAACCTTTTTGCTGCAGTACCGTGATCATCTCGATAATGTCCTGCATGGATGTGGTTGCGCGTGGTTCTTCATCGGGTGGTAATACACCCAGCGCCTCGGCGTCCTCGTGCATTGCCTGAATAAATCGTTCGGTCAGCAGATTGAAATCCTCACCTTTTTCATTGGCACGCTGAATAATCTTGTCGTCAATATCGGTGACATTACGTACATAAGTCACCTCGTAACCCAGCGATCTGAAATAGCGGGTGACCATATCGAACACCACCAGTACTCGCGCGTGCCCCAGGTGACACAGGTCGTATACGGTCATACCGCAAACATACATGCTGACCTTACCGGGAATAATGGGTTTGAATTCTTCTTTCTGACGGGTGTAACTGTTATAAATTTTTAGCATTGCTTACTTTAAAAACGAATTGAAAGACCTGAATGGTTTATTATACAGTGGTTTTAAGCTTCTCGCTTTTCATTTGGAGAACCCGCATGATTAAAGTCTTATTCGTCTGTATGGGCAATATTTGCAGATCACCCACCGCAGAAGGCGTGTTCCGACATGTAGTCCAGCAGGCCGGGCTTGCCGATAAAATCCATACCGACTCCGCTGGCACCCACGCCTATCACATCGGCGAGCCACCGGATTCCCGTGCCCAGCAGACAGCCCGTAAACGGGGCATAGTGCTTGATGATCTGCGGGGCCGCAAGGTCGAGGCCGATGACTTCAGTCACTTTGATTATGTACTGGCAATGGATCACAGTAATCACACCAACCTGCGACAACTGGCCGGTAGCGATGCAGATAAGCTGCATATGTTCCTGCAGTTTGCAGAAAATTTTGATGAGCAGGAAGTGCCCGACCCCTACTACGGTGGTGACCAGGGTTTTGAACATGTGTTCGATCTGGTGGAAGATGCCTCTGCCGGCCTGCTGGCGCATATCCGCAAACAGCATAGTCTGTAGCGCATAAAAAGTACAAACCAGCCTGTACGACGTTTGCCTTAAAAAGAAAACGCAAATGAACGCGAACAACGCAAATAGACGCGATTAAAACCTTAGTTCTTCAGAATTTGGCGTTCATTCGCGGTTTTCGCGTTGTTAGCGTTAACTTTTTAAGAAGAGGTTATTTATATAACAGCAAACATGGATGTCCAGATTGGGTTTCTCATTTGACTAATGACGAAGGACCAACGACCAACGACGCTTCGCCTGCCTCCCGCGGAATACCGTACTTCCTGTACATAACCGCTATCGGCGTCCTGCCTCCCGCGGAATACCGCACGTCCTGTGCATAAAAAAGCCACTCGATTGAGTGGCTTTTTATGGTCTTCTATTTCAGGCCATAAACAGCGACCTGATCAGGAAGGAAACTCCCAGGGTTTGCGTTCAGATTTTTCTGCCGATGCAGCCTGTGCCTTATCCTGTGTCGAGGAGCGTTTATCTTCCTTGTTTGCTGTGCCTGCACTGGCTGTCTTAGCCTGGTCGTCTGCCTGGGGCTTTTTCTCTGCCACTGGTGCAGACCCGGCTGACTGATCCGCTGACGACTTAAACTCCCGTGGTTCGGGTTGTTTAGCCGCCGGCCTGGCGCTGGCAGCTGGCTCGGCTTTAGCCTCTGTTTTTCCCACTGTCGGCTTCTCAGCGACCTGTGCGGCTGGCTTTGCTGCCGCATCAGTGCTGTCAACGGCTTGCGGCTTACTATCTGCTACCTTTTCCGCATTTTTTTCAGCTGGTTTTGCCGCGGTTTTTACATCCGCCTGCACTGCTGATTCGTTAGTCGCCGGACGCATCTGCGGCTTATTCTCAGACCCTGAGTCCGCCCTGGCACCTGATCGGCTGTCCGGCTTTGTCTCGGTCTTCGGCTCGCTACCCGCAGCAGGTGTATCGGTCTTTGCTGCTACAGGCTTATCAACTCCTGAAGACTTCTCTTCAGGACTGGACGAGCGACCCTGTGGTGACTTTTTCTCAGATGACTTATCTGTAGATTGATCAGCGGGTTTCTCGACTGCTTTATCTACCCCTTTTTCAGCAGCCTTTTGAGCTGGTGCGTCTGCGGCTTTATCAGCAATTTTTTCAGCCGGCTTGTCCTGTACTTTCTCAGATGACCTGTGCCCTGCCCTGTCAGCAGACTTCTCTGATGTTACCGGCTTCTGCGACGGGTTATCCTGTTGTGCTGATTCAGCAGACTGGTCGGCTGACGACTGCTGCTCATTCTGCTGACGAGTATCCGTGCGGTTACTGCGACGACGACCACGACCACGGCGATTACCACGGCGACTACGTGTTTCCTGCTGCTCTGAAGAATCGGTCTGTTTTGACTCTGCCGGAGCATTGTCGCTTTTCACCGTTTCCTGTGCGTCTTTATCTTTTGCTGGTTCACGTCTGGGCTTGCGCTCTGCTTGCTTGCGACTGTCTTTTTTAGCACCGCTATCCTTGCGAGCATCAGAACGGCTGTCCTGCTGACGCCCCTCCTGTTGACGACCCTGGCGGCTGCTACGGCTTTTTTCCCCGCGGGCATCACTGCGACTGTCGGTGCGCTTACCTGTGCGACGAGTGCCACGGCTATCAGCAGTGCGATCAGTACGTGTGCGCTTGCTGCTCGACTCAGCGGATTCTTCTTCAGACTCATCGGCACCAAACAGGGCCTTGAACAAACGCGGAATCAGACCCAGTGCCGGTGCTTCCTGCGATGCTTCCTGCGATGCTTTCTGCGCTGCTTTCTTTTCTACCACCGGCGCTGGTTGTGCCGGAGTTACCGACTGCACCGCGGGTTTTTCCGCAACATTGGTATTGTCCGCTTCTCTGCTGGGCAGATACACGGCTTCTTCACTGTCAGCCAGATCATAGGATTTGGTATCCTCATAGGCCTGACTTTCCGAAATCCGCACACGGGTCACCTCGTAGTGCGGTGTCTCCATAGACTTGTCGGCAATGAAGGAGATTTCCACCCCGGTACGGGCTTCGATATCAATCAGATCACGACGCTTTTCATTAAAGATAAAGGTCGAGACCTCAACCGGCACCTGGATTATCACACGGCCGGTATGTTCCTTGAGTGCTTCTTCCTCGGCAATGCGCAACAGCGAGAGTGATAGCGATTCGATATTACGGATGGTGCCATAGCCATTACAGCGCGGGCAGACAATCTGTGTCGCCTCGCCCAGTGATGGGCGCAGACGTTGACGTGACATTTCCAGCAGACCAAAGCGGGAAATACGTCCTACCTGCACACGGGCACGGTCCATTTTCAGGGCATCCCGCAGACGATTCTCAACCGCCCGCTGGTTTTTATTCGCCATCATGTCAATAAAGTCGATCACCACCAGACCACCCAGGTCACGCAGGCGTAACTGACGCGCGATTTCATCCGCGGCTTCCAGGTTGGTATTGGTAGCAGTTTCCTCGATATCACTGCCCTTGGTGGCACGTGCCGAGTTGATATCGATAGAGATCAGTGCTTCGGTATGGTCGATCACAATCGCGCCGCCGGATGGCAGGCTGACTTCACGCTGATAGGCCGATTCAATCTGGCCTTCGATCTGGTAACGGTTAAACAGCGGGATGCTATCGTCCTGGTACAGTTTCAGCTTTCGCTGGCTGTTGGGCATCACCTGTTTTACGAAGTCTTCGGCGGTTTTATATACATCCGGGTTATCAATCAGGATTTCACCGATATCTTCACGGAAGTAATCACGCAGCGCACGGATAATCACATTGCTTTCCTGGTAGATCAGGAAAGGCGCATCACGTTCCGCAGCAGCTTTTTCGATCGCGCTCCATACCTGCACCTGGTAGTCCATATCCCATTGCAGTTCTTCCGTTGCACGCCCCACACCGGCGGTGCGCACAATCAGCCCCATACCCTGGGGAATTTCCAGACCATTCATGGCTTCGCGGATTTCTTTACGGTCATCACCCTCGATGCGACGGGACACGCCGCCAGCGCGCGGGTTATTTGGCATCAGTACCAGATAGCGGCCTGCCAGCGACAGGAAGGTGGTCAGGGCCGCACCCTTGTTGCCACGCTCTTCCTTGTCGACCTGAACAATAACCTGCTGGCCTTCCTTGATGGCACTGCGAATATCCGGGCGGCCGGAGGCATTGCGGGCTTCTTCGGTAAAGTAGCTGCGGGAGATTTCTTTAAAAGGTAAAAAGCCGTGGCGTTCAGCGCCATAGTCAACAAAGGCGGCTTCCAGGCTGGGTTCAACCCGGGTAATTGTGCCTTTGTAGATACTGGCTTTCTTCTGTTCGCGAGAGGCGACTTCGATATCCAGATCGTAGAGCTGCTGACCATCGACCATGGCCACGCGAGTCTCCTCTTTCTGGAGTGCGTTTATAAGGATTCGTTTCATTGGAATGTAAACCTAGTGTAGATTGACACCCTGATCTTGACTGCAGCGGTACAAGGCTGAGCTGTTGCTGAATGGCGCCGGTGACCTCACCAGGCTTGGCCATAAGAAACAGATAAACAGCCACTACCCACTCCTGCAGTGACACAGACGGCTGTATTGCATTGTGATGCAAGCCGGTCACATTGGGCGTGTGCAGTTGTTTGATTAAGTTGTTGATCAGAGAAAATGTCATGATTTGTTAGTTTGTTGTGGCAGATTTACGGCTCTGTCGCACCATCTTGGGTTTATAGCTTGTCGCATAAACCCGGATTCTTTAGTTAACTCCGGCAGGTTTTAATGCCCTGAGTGCCCCTGAATAGCCCACCCTGCTCACAAAGTGATCAAATAATAACTACAAACATGCTGTAAGTCATTGATTTTAAGGGCGAATAAAAAACTTCTATTTGCGGAACAGATACAGTCTTACAAATTTCAGCAAGCGGGACAAGCTTTGTTATGATACGCCCATGATAGAATCAGCCCAGCACAGTGTACAACTGGTCGAAATCGGTGCCCGCAACCACCAGCAACGACTCGATAACTTCCTCCTCAGCCAGCTCAAGGGCGTCCCCAAAAGCCGTGTCTACAAACTGCTACGCAGCGGTCAGGTGCGGGTCAACAAGGGTCGCAAAAAAGCCGATTACCGCCTGAGTGAAGGCGATGTGGTGCGTATACCGCCAGTGCGTATGACGCAGGCCGATGAAGGTCTGGCACCCGCGTTTCTGCTGGAACAGGTCAGTCAGTCGGTGATTTTTGAGGACGCGGATCTGCTGGTGCTGAATAAGCCCGCCGGCCTGGCAGTACACAGCGGCAGCAATGTGCGTTTCGGCGTGATCGAAATACTGCGTCAGGCCCGACCGGATGCCGAGATGCTGGAACTGGTGCACCGTCTCGACCGGGAAACCTCGGGCTGCCTGGTGATTGCCAAATCACGACCTGCCCTGAATCAGCTGCACCAGCATTTTCGCGATGACGACAGCGGCATGCAGAAAATCTACCGTGCGATTGTCATGGGTCGCTGGCAGGGTGGCGAACAGCTGGTGGATCAGCCATTGCTGAAAAACTCACTGCGCGGCGGTGAACGCATGGTGGAAATCACCCCCCAGGGGAAACCGGCGCGCAGCCTGTTTATCCCACTGGAATACAGAGACCGTCTCAGCCTGCTGGAGGTGAAACTGTTTACCGGGCGCACCCACCAGATTCGTGTACATGCGCAGTCACTGGGACACCCGGTGGCCGGTGACCGAAAATACGGCGATAACGGGTTTAACCAGCAACTGCGGGAAGCCGGCTTTAAGCGCATGTATTTGCATGCCAGCCAGCTCACTTTTTCACTGGGGCAACAACGCTATGATATCCACGCACCGCTGGATAGCGAATGGCAGACACTGCTCGACACGGCATTGTCATAACAACGATTTAATGTACCTGAATTACACCTGCATCAACACTCCCCGCTGGATACCGGAAAACCATGATCAGATCGAAGCTCCCGCCCGTCAAGCAACCTATTAGCAGAATGACCAACGCCATTGCCCTGGCATTCTATTGCACCCTCGGTACACTATTACCACTGACGCAGAGTGCAGCGGAAAACGGGGTAACTGACTGCCGCCAGATCAGTGACGCCACACAGCGCCTACAGTGTTATGAAAATCGGGATCCGCTAAACAATCACCTCACCGATACGGTACTCGACGAGCGCTTACAGCAGGAGCAATCCACCCTGGATAACAGCTTCAGTCTTACCGCGCATCGCCCCACCTATATTCTGCCCCTGACCTATATGGACACGCCCAACAGTGCACCCTTTTCAGGTACCGATGTACCGCTGGAGAATGGCACCGACATGGATAACCTGGAAGCCAAATTCCAGATCAGTTTCCGCGTGCCCATTATCAATAATTTTCTCATCAAAAACAGCCAGCTCTGGTTCGCCTACACCCAGCTCTCGCTCTGGCAGCTATATAACCGCGACAATTCCTCACCGTTTCGGGAAACCAACCATGAGCCGGAAATTATCTGGTCCTTTCTTATTAACCACGGTTTCGGTGATATTAAACTGACCCATTTATCCGTGGGACTGAACCATCAGTCAAATGGCCAATCTGAACCCCTGTCACGCAGCTGGAACCGCCTGTTTCTGAGTAGCGTACTGACTTATGATCACTGGGTGCTCGAATTTCGTCCCTGGTATCGCCTGCCGGAACTGTCCGGTGAAGACGACAACCCCGACATCGAGGACTATATGGGGCATTTCGATTTAAGGCTGGGGCAGAAAAAACAGGAACACCAGTTATCCACCCTGCTTAGAGGCACCGTCAGTGACGGTAAACTGCGCGCGTTTTATGAAATCGGTTACAGCTTCTCGATCAACCGTAAATTCCGCGCCTATGTACAGTACGTCAGTGGCTACGGCGAATCACTGATTGACTATAACCATCGCAACCAGCGCCTGAGTGTCGGCATCATGCTTAATGACTGGTTTTAGCCGTTTACAATCAGTTAGAATGCAGTATCCGACACTGGCCAGACAGATTTGATGAAACCATGCAAAAGACATTCAGAACCATTTCCCTCAGCCTGTTAATTTCGCTTGCCGCCGCACCGGTGTATGCACTGGATTTCCTGGAGTCCTATCAGCTGGCGGTGGAAAATGACCCGGATATACTTGCGGCGCAGTATGATTATCAATCCACACTGCAAACCCGCTCGCAATCCCGCTCATCACTGCTGCCCAATATTGATCTGGATATTTTCGGCTCACGCACCGAACGGGATGGTGCCTCACTGATGACAACAGCTACCGGGGATTACGATACCACCGGTTACACACTGTCACTCAGCCAGTCTATATATAATCACGGCCTGCATTTGCAACTGGAACAAACCGATCTGTCAATTGCCGCCGCAGCAACCAATTATTCTGCACAGCAACAGGCACTGATCGTGCGCGTAGCCGAAGCCTATTTCAATGTACTGTCAGCCGAAGATACCCTGGCCTTTGCCAAAGCCGAGAAAAAGGCCATAGGTGAGCAACTCGAACAAACCCGCCAGCGTTTTGAAGTGGGTCTGATTGCCATCACCGATGTCAAGGAATCACAGGCACAATACGATCTGTCAGTTGCCGCGGAAATCCAGGCACAGAACCAGGTACACACCGACCGTGAAACCCTGCGCACCATTATTGGCAGCTACCCGCAGAAACTCGACCAGCTCGACAGTGAGCTACCACTGCTGGTGCCTGAACCTGCTGATATCGATAAGTGGGTAGCCACCTCAAAAGAAAATAACCTGGCACTTAAATCAGCACAGTATGCCCTTGAGATCGCACAGACACAGATCGGCATCGACCGCTCGGGGCACTACCCTTCACTGCATCTGAACCTCTCGCACGATGACAGCAGCACCGATACCGAGACCACCACTATCGACACTGAAGATACGCGCCTGATGCTCAACCTGAATGTACCCATTTATTCCGGCGGTTTGACCAGTGCAAAAACCCGTCAGGCGGTGGCCCAGAAAGAACGCGCCCGCTCACTGCATGAACGTGAACTGCGCAACGCGGTAAAATCGGCACGGGACAGTTATCTGGGTATCAGTGCATCGATTGCTCAGGTAAAGGCCTTCAAGCAGGCTCTGGTATCAACACAAACCGCTTATGAAGCCAGCCAGGCCGGTTTTGAAGTGGGCACACGGACTGCGGTGGAAGTGCTTTCGGTATTGCGTGAACAGTTTCGTGCAGAACGTGACTATGCACGCTCACGCTATGACTACATTCTGAATATTTTACGACTAAAACAGGCAGCGGGCATTTTGTCCGAAGACGATGTGGTGCAGATCAATCAATGGTTAATCGACTGAGCACCGCAACCCATACAATATTTCGTCTTTATGCGTAAACCATTATGAGTGAACAACGCCCCTATCAGCTGTTAATTTTCGACTG
Source organism: Gammaproteobacteria bacterium (assembly GCA_041563375.1). Taxonomy (GTDB): domain Bacteria; phylum Pseudomonadota; class Gammaproteobacteria; order SZUA-229; family SZUA-229; genus SZUA-229. The sequence goes on from JBFFND010000001.1 coordinate 12,722, forward strand.
GGACGGCACCCTGATGGATTCGGTGGCACGCATTGTTGACTGCCTGCGCCTGGCCAGTGACTCTGTGCTGGGACAGGCCGAACGCAGCACCGATGACCTCAAGGAGGTGATTGGCCTGGGGCTCAACGAAGCCCTGCGCCAGCTGCACCCGGACTGCAACAGCACACAGATACAGGCCATGGCCGACGCCTACCGTTACCAGTATATGCAGGTTAACCAGACCAGCTCCAGGCTGTTTCACGGGGTTGAAGACCTGCTGCATCGTCTCGAACAACAGGGCTACTGGCTGGCGGTAGCCACCGGCAAGGGTCGCGAGGGACTGGACCAGGTACTGCAACTCACCGGCCTCACGGATCGCTTTCACTGCACCCGCTGTGCATCGGAAACCTTCTCCAAGCCGCATCCGCTAATGCTGGAAGAAATTCTGCAACAGACCGGGCTGGATGCGCGCGATGCATTGATGATCGGCGACACCGAGTACGATATGGAGATGGCCAGAAACGCACAGATGGATCGGCTCGGTGTCAGTTACGGTGTACACTCTGGTGAACGCCTGCACAAACACCAGCCCATTGGCTGTCTGGATGACATTACACAGCTCGACCACTTTCTTAAACAGTTGAGCCTGCAGGGCGTATCCGGAAAAGTGTGCTAAACAACACCCTTACATATAGAAATAAAGCAATACCATAAACCAACACAGCGGAAGCATTTATGAGTGACTCAAACAACTGGGAAAAAGACGTCCTGATCTCAATTGCCACTGAAGGCATCAAAGAACAGAAGCGCAGCCGTCGCTGGGGCATCTTTTTCAAACTACTCACCTTCGCCTACCTGGTCGCTATTTTTATTTTTATCAACTCCAGCAGCCAGGATGCTCACATTCAAAAGAGTGGCAAGCACACCGCACTGGTTGATCTGCATGGCATTATTGCCCCAGATGCGGAAGCCAGTGCAGACAATATTATCACCGCGTTACGTAATGCTTTTGAAGATAAAAAAACCGCCGGCGTGATTCTGCGCATTAACAGCCCCGGTGGCAGCCCGGTGCAGTCTGGTTATATTTACGATGAAATACTGCGCCTGCGTGAAAAACACCCGGATACACCGCTGTATGCGGTGGTCACCGACATCTGTGCATCCGGCGGTTATTATGTCGCTGCTGCCGCAGAAAAAATCTATGCGGACCAGGCGAGCATTGTCGGCTCAATCGGTGTACGCATGGATAATTTTGGCTTTGTTGAAGCGATGAAAAACCTGGGTATCGAAAGGCGCACCATCACCGCCGGTGATAACAAGGCGTTGCTCGACCCGTTCGCGCCGGAAAACCCAGAAGTGGTAACACATATGAAAGGTCTGTTGAGCAATGTGCATCACCAGTTTATCAATGCGGTCAAACAGGGTCGCGGCGAACGCCTGAAAGAAGTCGAGGGCATGTTCAGTGGCCTGATCTGGACCGGCGACCAGAGTGTGGAACTCGGCCTGGTGGATGAACTGGGCAGCTCCAGCATGGTGGCACGTGAAGTATTCGACGCAGAAAACATTGTTGACTTCACCGTACAACCGGATTTTTTCGAGCGCTTTTCGAAGCAGATTGGTGCGCAGGTTTCCAGCCTGCTGATTGAGCAAAGCAACAACATGCAATTACGTTAAGGCTTATAATTCCTGCCCATAAAAAAAGCCGCACAGTTAAACAGTGCGGCTTTTTTATTTGAAAACCGGTTTTACTGTATAAAACTAGTCTTCAATTTCTACCGAGTCCGCAACTCCATCAGGTCCGCCATTTTCCACTTTATCTTCAATACTGATCACGGTCTGATCAATATCTATGAGCGTAATGAAATTCGCCCAGTTACTCACAGTGCTACCATCGCCATCTTCATAATCGGTGACGTTGTCATCCACAGTAAAGGCCACACCCAGCACAGTCACCGAATTATTACTATGCGCCGTGACTACGCCCTGCAGCTCGGTATCTTTTATCTCAGCTTCACGTTTTACCCGTGTCGCAGCTACAGTGTTTACACCTTCTTCAAATCCCAGCACATCAACAAAATCACCCATTTGTAACTCGCTCAATAACAGGTGATCGTCACTGCCTGCGGCGTCATCTTCCATGCGCGTGATACTGCTAATCTGTACTGTCACTGAAGGTTGTGTACTGATAACTTCCAGTGTAAAGCTGTTACTTTGTATATCTATGGTATCGACTCTGGCACTGATTTCAGCATTTCCACCACGCAGCTCAATCTCGTCCGCGATCAGCACACCGTTTACAACTGTGCCTTCGACTTCTATTTTAATGCCAGCACTTAACTGTAACGCACTACTAATATTCGAGGCATCTACGGGTATACCGTTCACTTCAAAGTGATTATTGTCTGTGTAGCTGGTGATATAACCTTCGATTTCTACCTCATCGGCATCATCGAAGAGATCATCTTCAGCTTCTATCTGGGTTGCACGCAATCTATTAGCAGCCACATCAAAAGTACCTTTTACGTCAACCAGAAGTCCCTCCTGCAAGCCGTTGCTAAAGCCTTCGAATACACTGACTGATGTAGTATCGACAGTAATACCCTGAATCGTGAACAGGTTACTCGAAAGGTTACTGATAAGGCCTTTGACTTCCACCTCACTAGAGCCATCGAAGGTAGATGATTTCAGCTTTACATAACTCGCCTGCAGGTCACCATTCTGGTCATAAAAACCACTGACCTCGACGACATTACCCTGAACAATCGAACCGAAGTCCACCCCTTCATAGGCGGTATCCGCCTGGGTAATAATGACTGTCTGCCCCATAATCGTGAAGGATTTTTCAGTCGGGCTCAGGTCCTGTATATCATCAGCCACCGGCCCCTGTAATTCATTCGAGTACCGGATGCTTGTTGCTGTGCCTGTGATGCCATCGGCGTTCACATTTCCAGTGAGTTGCACCACCATACCAATCCGCAAATCCTGCTGACTGCCATCAACACCTTCAATATTGAAGGTTGACTGGTCGGTTTCATATTCAACGCCATTGACAAACACACTGCCAAAACCGGTGACTGTGCCACTGGAAATAAAACCACTGCCGCCGATACCGGCCAGATCGACACCGCCGTTACAGGCAGCCATTATCATTGCGGCCAGCACAGGCATAGCAAAGCGCGTGTTAGTGAATTGATGTTTCATTTATCTGACTCCTTTTCCAGGGTACTCCGGTAAAAATAAATACCCAGACTGACGTACTCGGCCTCATCTGCCGCTCTCGCCTGATGTTCACTCAGCCAGCTATCGAGTTCTTCCAGCAGCGTCTGGGCTCGCCGGTTTGCATATTTCTGGAAGGCTGGCACATGTGCTCTATCCAGCTGCTGGCTAGAGACCTTTCTCTGGAAATGCTTGTGCTGCTGATCAGCCGTCATATTGTGGACAACGGTTTGCATAAGCTCATGACTGTCTGTGCCCAGGATATCAATCAGATCAACCGGATCATTGCCCGGCACATAGGCATGAGTAATTAAGTGCAACCGATCACCATGTTTCTCAACACAACCGCTTTGCTCAAGCAGATCGAGCATGGCGCGGGGGGGGATATCACCACTGTAATCCTTTACCAGGCTGGCAAAAGACGCCTCACCGTCCATTAATAAGGACTGGGGGACTCCTTCTGTATTACAGAACCGTGTATCATTTAACCAGCCGCTGATCACACGAACTGCACGGTTATATTTCTGCCCCTGTGCGTAGGATATGTCCTCGTCCTGCTCCAGCAGTCGCTTAACCTCCTTGCGTGACAGGCCGGTTTTCGCCGATACTGATGAAACCGTGGCCTTACCCTCCTGGGCCGCAGCTGCGAAAGCCTGCTCAACATAACTCCTGCGCACCAGCTGCTCAAAATCTGCACAGGCCACACCGTTGCGCAGCAGAACCCGCACCAGTGGCGCGAGAATCTGCATGGCAGCTTGGCTCAGTACCTGATTGATGCTCTTTCCCATAATTGGGAATATATTCCCATTCTGGTATCAGGTCAAGCCCTTTTGAGTTGTTTTATCAGCATTATTCAGCCGTCCAGCATGCCCTGCGTAAAAGCCAGGAGCACACCTCGTAACAATTCAAAAATAACTCAGAAATAAAAGCCAAGACTGTGATTTTATTAAAAAATTAATCTGTATCCGCTAGCGGGAGTGGATGCTTCGGTCTATGCTCTATCTACTCATTTGCGTATCTGTCAACGGTGCGCGGGATAATAAGAACAACAAACGGGGGGTTAATGAAGCAGGCATTCTGGAAAAAAGACTGGGTCACCGGTCTTGCCATATGCATTGTGGTGATTGCACTGGGAAGGATCGGCCTGTTCGATAGCCTGGAACACAATGCGTATGACCTTGGGGTGCAGGCCTCCTCACAGAATGCCAGCGACAAGATCGCGGTGATTGCAATTGATGATGTAAGCATCGCCAATATCGGCCGCTGGCCCTGGTCACGTAATGTGCATGCAGAAATGCAACAGCTGCTAACAGACGGTGGCGCCAGGGTCATCGCACAGACTGTTTTTTTTGTAGAACCGCAACTCGACCCCGGCCTGATGCACATCCAGCAACTGCTGCAGTTCTATGCCAACAGCGAGCTGTTGCAAATGCAGCAGAAAAACCCGTCGATTAGCGCCGACATTGCCGAACTGGGTAATCGACTGCTGACAGCGGAAAAAGACCTGAATAGCGACCAGACCCTGGCTAACAGCCTGCGTGCCAGCGACAATGTGATTCTCGCCATGCAGATGAAAAGTGACAAGCCCATCGGCCGCCCTGATACATCACTCCCCGATTATGTGAGCCGCAACCAGTTTCTGAATATAAAAAACAACCCAGCCACCAACCCCGATAATGCCATGCCCCTGCCGGTATCTGAGATTCTCTATCCAATTGAACTGCTGGGGCGTGAAGCCGACAGTATCGGTGCGCTGTCCACCTACCGTGAAGCCGACGGCAGCATTCGTTCCGAACCACTGGTGCTGGATTACTATAACCAGATGTATCCGTCCCTGTCGTTGCAAATTGCCATGCGCAGTCTGAACCTCGGTCCCGATGATGTGATTATTAACCTGGGTGAAAGTGTACAGCTCGGTGGACTGACCATTAAAACCAACCCCAACCTGCTGATGAATACCTTTTTCTACAGTAACAGCAACGGCCCGGTGTTCTCGGTAGATTCATTTTATGACGTACTCGCCGGTAAAATTCCCGCCAGCAAATACAAGGGAAAAACCGTACTTATCGGTGCCACGGCGGTGGGTGTGGGCAATAGTATGATCACGCCGATCAATGCCAGTATGGCACCGGTACTGACGCTGGCACATTCGGTTTCCAGCATTCTTAACGAAGATTTTTTTATCCAGCCACAATGGAGCAGCCAGGTTATTAATGGCATCACCCTGGGGATTGCGCTGTACATTATCCTGCTGCTACCCCGCATGAATGCCGCTCTGTCGACCACCGTAAGCCTGATTATCTTAAGCGCACTGCTAGTCACCCATTTCACACTAATGACCAGCCATGGCCTGTGGCTGCAGTTGATGAACCCGGCGATATTACTGGTAGCTGGGCATATATTGATAACATCAAAGCGCTACCTGGTCACCGAAAAAGGCAAGCTGGCACTGGATGCCGAATCGGCAGAAACCAATCGTATGCTGGGTTTATCGCTGCAGGGACAGGGCCAGCTGGATGCGGCCTTTGAAAAATTCCGTCGCCTGCCAAAATCCAACGAAAAACTGGAACTGCTTTATAATCTGGCACTGGATTTCGAGCGCAAGCGTGTCTTCAATAAAGCAGTATCGGTTTATCAGGTAATCAGCGAACTCAATCCGAAATTCCGCGATGTCAAGGATCGCAGCTACCGGGCCGAAGCCATGGATGCCAGCGTGATTCTGGGTGGTGCCTCCGCCTCTTCGCGCGGTCTCAGGCTGGATAAAAAGGGTTTTGAAAAGCCCATGCTGGGCCGCTACGCCGTAGAAAAGGAAATCGGCAAAGGCGCCATGGGCTCCGTGTATCTGGGACGCGACCCGAAAATCGCACGTATAGTGGCAATTAAAACCATGGCGCTTGCCCAGGAGTTCGAGGAAGACGAACTACAGGAAGTGAAAGCGCGCTTTTTCCGCGAAGCCGAAACTGCCGGCCGTTTAAGCCACCCCAACATTGTCACCATTTACGATGCCGGCGAGGAACATGACCTGGCCTATATCGCCATGGAATACCTGAAAGGTCATGACCTGGTGCGTTACAGCAAGGCAGACAATCTACTGCCGGTGATCAAGGTAATGGACATTATCCGTCGCGCCGCCGAAGCCCTGCACTATGCACATCAGCAGAATGTAGTACACCGTGACATTAAACCCGCCAATGTGATGTACGAAGCGGAAACCGATAGTTTGAAAATCACCGATTTCGGCATTGCCCGTATCACCGATTCGAGCAAAACCAAAACCGGCATGGTACTGGGAACCCCGTCCTATATGTCGCCGGAACAGCTGTCAGGCAAAAAGGTTGATGGCCGCTCCGACCTGTTCTCACTGGGGGTAATGATGTTCCAGCTGGTCACCGGGCGACTGCCGTTCCAGGGTGAGTCCATGGCAACACTGATGTTTAAAATTGCCAATGAGCCACACCCCAAGCCGGACACCATTCGCCCTGAATTACCACGCTGCGTCACCGTGATCATTAATCGCGCACTGGCCAAAGACCCGGAAAAACGCTATCAAACAGGTGCACAGATGGCATCAGACCTGCGTAAATGCATGCAGCTGGCAGCCATGCAAAAGAAGGCTGAGCAGCAATGAGCCTGGCCGATAAAATCAGCATCAGCGGCATTACCGATACAGGACTGGTGCGCAGCAATAATGAGGACACCATCGGCAGCGACGCAGAGCTGGGATTACTGGTGCTGGCAGACGGCATGGGCGGCCACAAGGGCGGTGAAGTTGCCAGCGCGATTGCGGTGGACTCCATTCTGCAGGAACTGCGAAAGGTGTTACCCGAAATAGTCAGTGGCAAGATCGACGATAAAACCGGCTACAGCCTGGAAAGCATGGCCGTTGAAACCGCGATCAAAAATGCCAACAGCCATATATACCGTACCGCGCAGGATAATTCGCAGTATGAAGGCATGGGCACCACTGTTGTGGTGCTACTGTTTTATGATAATCGCATCACAGTTGCACACGTTGGCGATTCTCGCCTGTATCGACTGCGTGACACACTGCTGGAACAACTGACCCGTGACCACACACTGTTACAGGAGCTGGTGGACCGGGGGTTTTATACACGCAAGGAAGCGCGTGAGTCGCTAAACAAAAATCTGGTGACCCGTGCGGTGGGAGTGAGTCCAAGCGTAGAGATTGATCTACAGGAAGACATTGCACTACAGAATGATCTGTACCTGCTTTGCTCTGATGGGCTTACCGATATGATCAGCGATGACCTGATTGAGGACATTCAGCTCAACTATAAAAACGATCTGGAAAAAATGAACCAGGAGTTAATCAAACAGGCCAAAGACCATGGTGGCAAAGATAATGTTTCGGTGATGCTTGCCCAGGTACTCAAGGAGTATCCGGCCAACTCCGCCTGGTATTCACGAATCTTTAACTTGTTATCCTGAACACACGAATTTGCAAAATTAAACAGACATAATTAACAGGTAGAAAAATGGCTAAATTACAAATTTTATTCCATGGTGACGTGATTGATGAAATGGACATCACTAAAGACACTATGACCATTGGCCGCAAGAGTGATTGCGACATTCATCTGGACAACCTTGCGGTGAGTGGACACCACGCGCGTATTGTCACGGTGATGAATGATTCATTTATTGAAGACACCAATAGCACGAATGGCACCTACCTGAATGGATCACTGATTAAAAAGCAACAACTGTCGAATAACGACATTATCAAAGTCGGCAAACATGATATTAAATTCATCAATGACGCTACCGGCAGTGGTAGTTTCGAACACACCATGATCATTAATCCCGCATCGGATGGCCTGCAGGAAACCGAAGGCAGTGCGGCAATTGATCAGTCAGTGAATAAACTGGCTGCAGAAATCGCCTCTTCCGGTTCAGCTGGCAACCTGCAGAAGGCCCGTATAAAAATTACCAGCGGTGCTAACCGTGACAAGGAACTGCCGTTAACCAAGGTGCTGACCACACTGGGCAAACCCGGCGTACAGGTTGCCGCTATTACCCGCCGCCCTACCGGCTATTTTTTAATTCATATCGATGGCGGGGATAACAGCAGTCGACCCAGGATCAATGGCATGGAAATTGGCTCCAGCGCACAGGAGCTCAAACATAATGATGTGATTGAAGTGGCCGGGGTTAAAATGTGTTTTATGTTCGAATAAACTTTACTCCATTCAATACGCAAGCTGATTAGCCTGCATTATTTTTCATTACGCATGCGCAGAAACACCGACGAACAGAAGCAGGACAAAGTCACCGCATGAAGAAAACCCTGTGCCCATTTTCCAAACCGATTATCGGCAACTGGTGCCAGTGCCAGCATGCCAACCTGGATGAGCGCTGCGCGGGAAAAATGACCTGCCTGCGGGCACATGATTACCTGGCTGGCTGTTATGCACTGGTGGATATTTTCAGGGAAAAGTCCCGTTTTGTGCTGGGTCTTAGCCATGCTGACAGTGAGCTGACTCATATGCAGTTAATGAAAATCCGCTGCGGAGGGCTGCAGGGCATGCAACGCATACTGATGGATAAAAGCGAAGCAATCGGTGTACCGGATGTATTGCAGCTGATACAGCTAGCCGAGCAGCGTTATGGTGAGGTGGATGCTTTTCCGTTCAGCGAGATTGTCAGTGATATACAGAATTTCAGCCACCGCACGAAAAAACACAGATAAGCCCGGGCAGAAAAGAAAACGCGAACAACGCGAATAAACGCAATCTTTATGTAGGCCGGGTCAAACGCAGCGGATCCGGTGTGAGTCATGTAGCCGTAGCTTGCGATGACGCAGGAACCCCAACGCCTCGGGAATCTTCAGGGGTAATGTTGAGGAGCGTGCCTTACCCCAATCCACGGATTTTTTGCCCGGTACTCGGATAAACAGGTATCTTTGCTGTTGTAACAAACCTTTGTTAACGATTAACGTAAACAACGCACTAAAGTGCAGGAGCACTTTGAACGTGCGAATGCACGGCCCGAAGGGTGGAGCACAGGATGTGCGGGATAAATGAACGCAATCAAAGCATTTTATATTTAAACATTAGCGATCATTAGCGGCTATTTGCGTTGTTCGCGTTTTCTTTTGCTTTTCAACACGATGAACCTGACGCCAGAGCAGTATCTGCTCAGGCAATGGCGTACTTTTTCAGGCGATACAGGAACACATCCCGACTGATGCCCAGCAGGCGCGCGGCACGTGATTTATTACCGGCACTGGCCTGCAGTGCCTGGTGCAATAAATCGACTTCCAGCTCATCCAGTTTGATTCCACTGGCGGGTAATTTAAAGCCGGCATGAGCCAGTGGATCCGCGCTGATGTGCGCCGGCAGATTGCTGGCCTCAATGGTTTTACCCTGTAATAACACCACCAGCGACTCACATAGATTACGCAGTTCACGCACATTGCCCGGCCAGCTATAGCCCTGTAAACGTTTTATTGCATCCCGACTGAGCCTGGCGACAGGCAGGTTATACTGCGCGGCAATCTGCTGGATAAAATGCTGTGCCAGCACCGGCACATCATCAATGCGTTGCGCCAGCGTGGGCAGTTCAAGGGGTACTACCTTGAGGCGGAAATACAGGTCTTCCCTGAACTCACCGGATTGCACCTGCTGCTGCAGATCGCGGTTGGTGGCGGCAAGAATACGCACATTACTTTTAGCCGGGAGACTGTCACCCAGTCGCTGGCATTCACCGTATTCGATAAAACGTAACAGACGCGCCTGTGCAGCCAGTGACAGTTCGCCCACTTCATCCAGAAACAGCGTACCGCCCTCGGCCTGCTGCACAAAGCCCTTATGATCCTGATCGGCACCGGTAAAGGCCCCCTTGCGGTGACCAAACAGCTGCGACTCAACCAGCCCTTCCGGCAATGAGGCGCAATTCACCGCTACAAAGTCACGCTGGCTACGCGGACTGGACTGGTGCAGGGCTCGCGCCAGCAGCTCCTTGCCGGTGCCGGTGGCGCCTTCGATTAACACCGTCACATCCGTCGCCGCCAGCAGGGCGGCGGTATTCAACAACTGTTGCAGTACCGCAGACTGACCAATGAGTTGTGCGAAATGTGCTCTAGCCATAGAAACCTTTCCGTAAAATTTGCTTGCAGATCAATCTGTTATTCAATCAATAGCGCCTGCGCACCCGTTATTAATATACATCAGTGGTGGTGATGCCCGTGCTCTGCATCCCCGGCAAAATACAGATCGCCCAGGTATAAACTGGCCAGCGCCATCACAATCAGTGCGATGGCCACCAGCTGTCGTGCCCGGGTCGACTGCGCCAGCTTTCTGACCCAGCCCAGCATCACCCCGGCCGAGAGCATCGAAGGCAGGGTACCCAGGCCAAACACCGCCATCATCAATGCGCCCTGTAATGCGGAGCCTGCGGTAATACTCATCAGCAATACCACATACACCAGCCCGCAGGGCAACCAGCCCCAGAGCATACCGTACAACAGTGCCTGTGCCGGCGTGTTGATGGGCATCAAACGATGCGTCAGCGGCTGAATTTTTTGCCACACCGGTTGCCCCAGCTTTTCCAGACGGACCAGCTGCGGAAACCAGCCTCCCAGATAGAGACCAATCACCACAATAAACATCACACTGGCCACACGCAGCACCTGATGTGCACTGCCCTGCTCCAGACCAAGGCCATTGAGGATTTCCACCCCGAAGGCACCGGCCAGTGCCCCCGCCATCGCATAGCTGCTGATGCGCCCCAGGTTATAGGCACTGATATACAGGCCGCTGCGTAAGCGGTTATTGCGAATCTCGGCAGGCAGGCTCAGACTCAGCGCGCCCATAATACCACCACACATACCCAGGCAATGCAGACTGCTGAGCAGGCCGATAAGCAGAACCGATGTGAGGGTGTGCGGGGCATCCAAGGTGGCGCTTACTGTCTCTTAATCATGAACAAACGTTTCAGGTCTGGCCAGATATTAATCTCTGCCAGTGTGCGGCTATTTTAATGCATTACAGCCGGCAGCATAAGCCCGCAACCCCCACACAGTGCAGATGCCGGTGAGATCAACTTTTATCGGTTTTCTTGAAGGGCAGAACACTCGCCGATGAAACCGCCTCGTCACCCTCACCCGCGGCCAGCTCTTCCCCCAGCATCATATCCATGGCCTCCAGTGTGCGGCGCATAATCATGCTGGCAGCATAATGGAAAAACAGGATTTCACAGGGCACTGGCTCGTGCAGTGATTCACGGTGCTCGGTCTTGAACTGTGTCCAGGCCACAATGGGAACATCGCCGAGCACCTTGTCCACCACAATCCATGCATCTTTCTGCAGGATCAGGTCAAGGTGTTTGAGACCGGGAATCTGCAGGCGAATTTCTGCATTAATGCGCTTCAGCGCGGTTTGCACATGATTGTAATAGCTGGCGTTCACCTTACCCTGACGGGCACTGAGCTGGGGGACTTCATTATGGCGTGTGTAGAGCACTGGACGTCTCGCTTACTGTACAGTTACTTTAACTGTAGCCCAATCTACGCCAAAAGCTGCCGACAGCTGATACAAAATCAGCCGCCAGCAGCTACACGATCAGGCGGTGAGTGACGCAAACAACGTAGGCAGTTTTTCCGGCAGACGATCCACATTATCAATAATGGTGTAGTTATTTTCACCAAAGATCCGTTTAACGTAATCATCTGCATTCGGATCCAGGGTTAAGCAATAGGTTAATACACCGGTTCCATATAGCTCTTCCACAGCCTTCTTGGTGTCATGACGTAGATGCTGCGGATCACGTTCGTCAATATCCGCCGGTTCACCATCGGTGACCAGCAAAATCAGCTTGCGCCGCTCTGGCTGTTTCAACAGGTGATGACCGGCATGACGCAGGGCCGCACCCATGCGGGTTGATAAGCCACCACGCATACCCGCCAGACGTGATTTTGATTCATCATCAAAGTGCTGGTTAAAATCCTTGAAGCGATAATACTGCACATCGTGACGACCATCAGAAGCAAAGCCGTGCAGCGCAAAGGGATCGCCGATACCATTGATTGCAGTGGATACCAGCGTTGCGGCTTCACGGGTTAGCTGCAATACAGTCTTATCCGATCCCTGCATGGTTTCATTGGTGGATTCGGACAGATCCATTAACACCACCACCGACAGGTCGCGACTCTTCAACACATTACGCATGGTAATGCGCGGATTCGGCTGCTCCCCCATGCGGATTGAAATCATCGCATCTACCGCGGCATTGATGTCAATTTCGTCGCCGTCTTCCAGGCCGCGTTGACGTTGCACACCTTCCGGTGTCAGCAGATCAATGATCTGCTTGATACGGTGCGCAACCGGCTTGTATTCATCCAGAATCAGCTTGATATCATCCGGGTCACCTTTCGGCTGGCGCCGCTCATATACTGTGGCCCAGTCTGGACGATGCAGCTGAATCTGGTAATCCCATTCCTGGTAATGATAAGGGTCGGATATCGGTTCCTTACCCCACATTTCATTAAAGGATTTGGTTGCATCAGTCAGGTCATCTTCGTATGGGCGCATTTCGGTCGAACACACCCAGATTTCCTGGGCATCATCCCCGGCCAGTTCACAATCCACTTCGTTAGCCATTTCAATCACGCTTACCTGGCGACGCACCTGGCGCAGACTGGCGGGCAGATATTCGCTCTCCTTATTCCAGTCGAACTCTTCAAATTCCCAGACATACCGATTGTCATCACGGTAAGGTATGCGAATGCGTTCAAGGATACGCAAGCTGGGCACTTCCTTACGCGCGGTAAAGATATTGAACAGCTCCAGCCCCATATGCCATGAGAACTGATTATCATCCTGTCGCTCGTCAATCTGCTGGTGGAATTTCTCAACGAAAGCAGCAATTTCTGCATCCTCACTGCTGACCGACTGATCCAGCAACATCAATGCGATATGCTCCAGCATCAACATGGTTGGATGCTCCGGCTCCTCATCCTCATCCGCCAGCTTTAACAGTGAAATCCACAGTTTTTTCAGACCGGGAAAATCATGGATTGCTTTATACTCAACCCGCGCATCTTCCAGAAAGCCAATAAAAAACATCTGTGCAGGACTCAGCTGCTCTGCCGAAATGGGCCCGGTGGAATAGCACATATGCGCCGCCATATGGGCTGCAGTTGCGCGATACAACTCAAGTCCGGGAACCTTTTTATCACCCTCACCCACATCATCCACCGCATCCGGCATATGCAGAATACGGTGTTCGATATAAGGACGGAAATCGGTGTAATCAGCACCCGTCGGGCGCAGGAAGAAATTACGACCCCAGAGCGCGCGCAAATAGAAATTCAGCTTACGC
>JBFFND010000002.1:0-21818 GCA_041563375.1 Gammaproteobacteria bacterium
CTGGAAAAACAGGTTTTACGATCAAGCAGACGTAGTATATGTTGCTGGCTATCTAATAATAACCAGTCTCCGACTACCATTTCAGGCATGCTCGATACTAGTGGGATAGTATAAATACCTGTCTCAGTGGCCAGTGATATTTCTGATTTATACTGCTCAACAATTCTTGCAGGAATAGCATTATCCCATTCGTCTAATGAGAGCTGCTGCTGGAAAAAAGGCTGCCAGCCCAGATTAGCAAGTGAATTCAAGTGTGACATGGGAAGTCTCTATGGCTTTTTCCCAGTATAAACCAGACAGCCTGTGTGTGCTGGGAAATGCTGGCAGCTGAATTGCTTAAGTGATAAATCGAAAGTTTGTTACAGGACGAGCATCAGTCAATAAACTGATCCCGTAGCTCGCGCCGCAGAATTTTTCCCACATTGGTTTTGGGTACTTCATCGACAAACTCGATGCGTTTGGGAATTTTATAGCGGGTGAGTGACAGTTCGCAGTGCATGCGAATGTGTTCATGGGTGAGATGCGGGTTGTTGCTGACAATCACTGCCATTACGGTTTCACCGCTGACCTCATCAGGAATACCAATTACACCGACTTCAATCACATCATCGTGGCTGGCGATCACCGCTTCCACTTCATTGGGGTAGACATTAAAACCGGAGACAATGATCATGTCCTTTTTGCGATCGACGATCTGGAAATAACCCTGTTGGTCCATAAAGCCGATATCGCCGCTGTGAAACCAGCCATCCTCATCAAACGCCTGTGCAGTCTCATCGGGACGATTGTAATAGCCCTGTGTGACCTGCGGGCCGCGAATGCAGATTTCACCGGTTTCGCCCACCGGCAATAACTGCCAGTCATCATCCTGTATGCACACCTCGGTTGAAGGAATCGGCAGGCCGATTTTGCCGTTATAATTTTTTAGCGTAACCGGATTGATGCACACTGCCGGTGAGGTTTCGGTGAGGCCATAGGCTTCCAGCAGGGTGCTGCCGGTAACCTGTTTCCAGCGCTCGGCTACCGATTGCTGTACCGCCATGCCGCCACCCAGACTCAGTTTAAGTGCGGAAAAATCCACATCGGCAAAATCGCTGTTATTCAGCAGGCCGTTGAACAGGGTGTTTACTCCGGTAAAGGCAGTAAATTTGACCCGTTTGATTTCCTTAACAAAGCCCTTGATATCTCGTGGGTTGGTAATTAAGTGATTGTAGCCGCCGATTTTCATAAACAGCAGGCAGTTGGCCAGCAGCGAAAAGATATGGTACAGCGGCAGCGCGGTAATAATGCGTTCCTCGCCTTTTTTCAGGTAGTCGCCAATCCAGGCGGACACCTGTTGCAGATTGGCGACGATGTTGCGGTGGGTGAGAATCGCACCCTTGGCCACGCCCGTGGTGCCGCCGGTGTATTGCAGAAAGGCGTAGTCATCCGGGGCGATGTCGGGGCGCTGGTAGAGTTTGACATCGCCTGTCTGCAGGCAGTGTTTGAAGCTGTAGTGTTCGGGCAGTGAATAGGCGGGCACCATTTTTTTAATGTGCTTGACGACCAGGTTAATCAGGCAGGACTTGGGAAAGGGCAGCATGTCGCCCATGCGGGTAACAATGACATGCTTGATCGGCGTATTATGGATAACACCCTGCAGTGTGTGGGCAAAATTTTCCAGCACAATAATGGTGGTGGCCTCGGCATCACAGAGCTGGTGTTGCAGTTCCTCGCCGGTATATAGCGGGTTGGTGTTAACAATGGTGAGACCGGCGCGCAGCCCGGCAAAAATCGCAATCGGGTTCTGCAACAGATTGGGCATCATAATCGCCAGGCGCTCGCCCTTGTGCATATTAAGCTGGTTCTGCAAAAACGAGGCCAGCTGCTTGCTGTAGTGATCCAGTTCGGCATAGCTGATAGTTTTGCCAAAATTATGAAAGGCCGGTTTGCTGGCGAATTCGCTGGTGGCTTCTTCAAACACCTCGACTACCGAGCGATAGGCAT
The DNA here is from genome assembly GCA_041563375.1 of Gammaproteobacteria bacterium. Taxonomy (GTDB): domain Bacteria; phylum Pseudomonadota; class Gammaproteobacteria; order SZUA-229; family SZUA-229; genus SZUA-229. The sequence continues at coordinate 1,987 of JBFFND010000002.1, forward strand.
CAATATCTGCTTCATGGGGAACCCCGGCGGGATAACTGTTAAACCAGGGGGTGGGGATCGACTGTGGCATCGTCTGCTCCATTAACTGAGGCTGAATCATTTATGTATGCATTACTCAGTATAGTTCAGCCCGAAACGATTTTGCCATGAGCCCGTACTCAGGCAAGATGTTCAGAAAAGCAGCGGTGGATCGCCTGCCCGCCAGGGTGTGTATTTATGCATTACCGACTGAAACAGTACAGAGTCCATCCATTGATAAAGCCAGCTGCGTAGACGGGGATAGGGGGCCTGCTCAAACCAGCCAATATCCACATGGGCAAACTGGCGGATAAATGGAAAGATCGCGACATCGGCAAGGCTGATCTGCTCGGATAAAAGATATGCCTGTTGTTGCAGGCGTTGTTCCAGATGCTGTAAAAATATCTCCCCCTGCTGGCGGTATTCGAGCTGACTAAACTCAGGGTGGCGATCCGCGTATTTGTAGTGGTCGAGATGATTCTTGAAACCGGTATCGTTGATTTCGATCAGGCTTGCCACGTCAGTCTGGTATTGTGCCTGCAACCAGTGGTCTGGATCATTCTGTTGCAGCGCCCAGTGCATGATGTCCAGGCTTTCATCAATGACCTGGCCATCATCACACAACAGCACCGGTACCGTGCCCCTGGCAGAAATAGTGAGCAGCGCTTCGGGTTTGTTTTTCAGCTCAACTTCCCGCAGCTGAACCCGACAATCACTGTAGTGAAGCGCCATGCGCGCACGCATCGCATAGGGGCAGCGGCGGAAGCTATAGAGAATATGATCAGTTGAGGACAGCTTGGCAGGCATAATTAACAGAATTTTAGATGTGTTTGCGGGCTTTTGGCGCAGCGCTGCACAGACGTACATTATGCACGTTTGTGGATATGAAGGCCAAACAGGAATGCAGGTGAACAAGCTGCTGGCTGTTTAAAAGATCGGGATTTATTTGCACCAGCATGGTGCGTAGAGCGGTTGTGCTGTGCCGCGATTTACCTGTCGCCACCTGGTTATGCCCGAAAATCCTTGCCCTGTCGGCTTCTCAGGCCTTGTTATGGAAACGGCACTGATCTTGCTTGAAGCCCTTAACCCGCTTCTCCCCCGCCGCTGGAACGTCCTGATTCACAGGGTGTGGTGTAGATAAGGGCCGTGCCATGAATCCATGCTGCCCTGGCTACGCAGTTAATTATTGAAATAGTCATTTATGAAAAAACTACGTGTCTCGATTGTTGATGACGATAACGGGCGTTCAATTATTCTCAATGCTGCATTACTCAATGCAGGTTATGAAGTTGTGTCGATTTTAAGATCCGAGGATAACCTGTTAAAGCATATCGAGTGTGAACAGCCGGATATGATTATTGTCGACCTGGAAATGCCCGGGCGTGACTCGCTTGAGTCGATGCGTATTGTCAATCGCTACAACCCAAAACCGATCGTTATGTTTACCAACAACGCGGATCACGAAATGATAAGTGAGGCGATTAATGCGGGGGTCAGTGCATATGTGGTTGACGGATTCAATGAGGACAGAATAAAGCCGATTATGGATGTTGCGATTGCACGTTTCAAGGAAATGCAGGCGCTGCGCAATGAACTCGAGAAAACAAAAAACACACTGGAAGACAGAAAACTGATAGAGAAGGCCAAATTAATTGTGATGGACCAGAGGAAGTGCAATGAAGATGAGGCCTATAAAGTCCTGAGGAGTCTGGCAATGGATAAAAACAAGCGAATTGCAGAAGTTGCAGAGCAGTTGATTTCAATTACCAGTATATTGAAAAAGTAGGTGGAGACGCATGTCATTAGATAGCTCAGACGAGATGAAGAGACCGGAGAAGACGAAAATAAATATTGGCTTTGTCCCATTAACAGACTGTGTGACGCTGGCCGTTGCGAAGGAAAAGGGTTTTTTCAGAAATAACGGGCTCGATGTCAATTTATGCAAGGAAATGTCATGGGCAAATATTCGGGACAAGCTGGCCTATGGCGTGCTTGACTGCGCCCAGATGCTGGCAACTATGCCGATTACCAGTACGCTGGGTCATGCCGGCTGGAAGCAACATACAGTGACATCGCTTGTGCTCGGCCTTAATGGTAATGCTATTACAGTGTCAGACAAATTATATCGGGAACTTAAAGGGATAAACGCGGATTTTGATCAAGATCGTCCGGTAACGGCGAGTGTGCTTAAGGATCTGATAGAGATTAGAAAAGCCAGAGGCGATGAGCTACTGAATTTCGCACATGTGTTCCCAACCTCAACACACAATTATTTTTTACGTTACTGGATGGCTTCGGCAGGTATTGATCCTGATCGTGACGTACGACTGATTGTCATTCCACCACAGCAAATGGTCAGTAATATTGAAGCAGGGAATATCGATGGGTTCTGTGCAGGGGAGCCGTGGAACCAGTATGCGGTTAGCCAGGGTAAGGCACATGTGCTAATTACCAGTTATGAAATATGGAATAATGCACCCGATAAGGTGCTGGGCGTAAACAGGGAATGGATGGACGCCAATCCACTCACCCATAATGCAGTTGTAAAGTCGCTGCTACAGGCGGCCGACTGGCTGGATGATAAAGGTAATCGAATTGAAGCTGCGAGAATCATATCCCGTGAGGAATACGTAGGGATACCAGAAGAGGTTATATTGCCACCCTTACTGGGTGAATATAAATACCATAATGATGGCGACAGTGAATCGATAGCGAATTTTAATACATATTTTAAGTACAGTGCAGCATTCCCCTGGCATTCTCATGCGGCCTGGTATATTGAGCAGATGAAGCGCTGGCATGATCTGCCTGAAACGGTGGATTGTAAGCAGGTGGTTAAAGCGATTTATCTGACTGATCATTACCGTGAGGTGGCAACCGAGATGGGTATTGATTATCCATTAGCGAATTGTAAGCAAGAGGGATTACATAACGGGATCTGGGAAATAGAGTCGAAGCAGGGTCGTGTGGCATTGGCGGAAGATGAATTTTTTGATGGTCAAGAATTTGAATATGTTGACGATTGATGCATTATTAAAGCGCATATTGTGCAGTAATAAAGCATAAACTGCACCATTTCAAAACATTGAACACAGGCAGGATGCTATTATTTTAATCTGCAGATAATTACTTTATTTAATATAATCAATATTTTACAAAAAATATAAAGTATCTGGCACAAAGCGTGCTTTATATGCAGGCAGCTACAGGCGTGACCAATGGCGGTCATGAATAATCATTAATGCGGACAACGGCGTCCACCACGATAGAGACCTTCTCTATGTGTGGTGGGCGCCGTTTTTTTTTGGAGAGAGTAAATGTTCAGCAGCATAATAAGTGAAGGTATAAAAACTGTTGCCTGCAAACAGGCAATGAATTACAGGCACATAGCAATGGGTCTGCTGGTGGCGGTGGCTGCATTAACTTCAGTGAATATAGAAGCAGCAACTGGCTATGCGGAAAAAGACGAACTGAAGTTTGGCTTTATCAAGCTAACAGATATGGCACCGTTGGCGATCGCCTATGAGAAAGGTTATTTTGAGGATGAAGGCCTGTATGTAACGCTGGAAGCGCAGGCAAACTGGAAGGTGCTGCTCGACCGTGTGATTGATGGTGAGCTGGATGGTGCGCATATGCTTGCGGGGCAGCCACTTGCAGCAACCATCGGTTATGGAACAGAGGCGCATATTATTACGGCATTCAGCATGGATCTTAATGGTAATGCGATTACGGTATCAAATGATGTGTGGCAAGAGATGAAAAAGCACGTGCCACACAAGGACGGTAAGCCGGTTCACCCGATTGAAGCAACATCATTGAAACCGGTTGTGGAAAAATATAAAACGGAAGGCAAGCGGTTCAAGTTGGGCATGGTGTTTCCCGTATCTACGCATAATTATGAGCTGCGTTACTGGCTGGCAGCAGGCGGTATCCATCCGGGCTATTACGCGCCACATAAAGGCGATAACAGTGGCAATATTAAAGCCGATACGTTGTTGTCTGTAACGCCGCCACCTCAAATGCCATCAACCATGCAGGCCGGTACTATTAATGGTTATTGTGTGGGTGAGCCATGGAATCAACAGGCGGTATTCAAGGGTATTGGTGTCCCGGTAATAACAGATTATGAATTATGGAAAAACAATCCTGAAAAAGTCTTCGGTGTGAGCAATGCCTGGGCTGAAGCAAATCCTAATACGCATATCCGCGTGGTAAAAGCATTACTTCGAGCTGCGAAGTGGCTGGACGATGATAATAATAAGAACAGGCCAGAGGCGGTAAAGATACTGTCTAAACCACAATATGTTGGTGCAGATTACGAAGTGATTGCGAATTCAATGACCGGTAGCTTTGAATATGAAAAAGGTGATAAGCGTGCAGTGCCGGATTTCAATGTGTTCTTTAGATATAACGCAACATATCCCTATTATTCGGATGCGGTGTGGTACTTAACGCAGATGAGACGCTGGGGTCAGATTTCTGATTACAAGGAAGATGGCTGGTACAGGGAAATGGCGAAAAAGGTATATAAGCCAGAAATTTATGCAATTGCAGCAAAAGAGCTGATTGATGAAGGCAAGATGAAAGCAGAGTATTTTCCAGATTTTGCTAGCGAAAGTGGTTACAGAGAGCCGCAGAGCGAGTTTATTGATGGGGTTACTTATGATGGAACTAAACCCAACGAGTACCTGGATAAATTTAAAATTGGCATAAAACAAAAAGAAAAGATCTGAATAGTTGAATAAAGACAGATTGTTAATTACAGGTTTATTAAATTCAGGAAATCACATGAAAAAAACAACATTAATGGTAATTACCAGTGCGCTTCTGGCGCAGAGCGTCTATGCAGAAGAAAGTATCACAGGCGCGATAAAGAGTGGTAAAGCAAATGTAGATATGAATCTGCGATATGAGACCGTAGAACAGGATAATGCTTTGCAGGATGCAACGGCGCTGACGTTGCGTACACGGCTTGGCTATACAACAGCTGCCTACAATAACTTCTCTGCAATGATTGAAATGGAAGACTCTCGCATTGTTGGCGGGCAGGACGAGTTTACTGTTGGCCCAACTGGATTCAATCCGGGTGAATATTCAGTAATCGCTGATCCAGAGACCACAGAACTGGAGCAGGCATTTGTGAAATATGCAGATGAAGGACTCACTGCTAAATTAGGTCGGCAGGTAATTACATACGATGGGCATAGATTTGTTGGCCATGTTGGCTGGCGCCAGGACCGGCAAACATTTGATGCGTTAAAGCTTGATTATAGTGCTTCAGAAAAGTTAAAACTCAGTTATAGCTATTTATGGAAGCGAAATCGCATATTTGCCGAAGCAGCTGATGTGGACTCAAAAGATTCACTGATCAATGTTTCCTACAAAACAGGATTTGGCACAGTAACTGGTTATGGCTACTTGCTGGAAGTGGATAATAATACAGATAATGCACTCGATACATTTGGTGTGAGCTTCAAGGGTGTGGCAGGAGAAAATAAGAATTTCAAGTATGTGGTTGAATATGCAAGCCAGACAAATGAAAGTGGTGCAGCAGAATATGATACAGATTACCTGTTTCTTGAAGGTGCCATGAATATAAGTGGCATTACTGCAAAGCTTGGTTACGAAGTACTGGGATCTGATGATGGTATGAGTGGCTTTGCTACGCCTTTAGCGACTTTGCATAAATTCAATGGTTTTGCTGATATATTTCTGACGACACCTGCAGAAGGTCTGGTGGATGTTTATGCATCTGCGACGACTAAATTAGGTGGTGGTAAACTTGTGCTTGTATATCATGATTACAGTGCAGACGAGTCATCTCCTGCAGTTGATGACATGGGCAACGAAATCAATCTTGTCTATGCAAAAAAGTTTGCTAATAACTATTCAGCTGGTGTTAAGTACGCAAGCTACTCCGCGGGCGATATTAACGTGGATACTGATAAGCTCTGGCTCTGGGCTGGTTTAAGTTTCTAATCCCGGTTGATTGAAAACAGCCGACATGGATGTTGGTTGCTTTATAAGGTAGTGTCGACACGGCGTGAGATTGTGCCTTCCAGGCAATAATGCTGCATTAAGGTGCAGACAGTTCTTCAAGGCTGTATTCGGCATCATTTTGGTGCATGCAGGGGCCGTCTTGTTTATGTTGAAGTTGGTTTAATATAGCTAAATCAATATATTAGGAGAGATCAAGCACTCTGGCACAAACTGTGCAATGCCTTACACAGGCAAACTTACGCATGGCCAACGACGGTCATGGATAAACAATAGTTCGGACAACGGCGTCCATTACGGTAGAGAACTTCTCTATGCGTGATGGACGCCGTTTTTTTTTGGAGTTGGAAATGTTCAGTAACAACATGCACGAAGGCGTATATGCAGATGAATATATGCAGGTAATGAGTTGCAGCTTCGGGGTATCAAGAATTTATAAATGGAATAGTAATGATGCAAGATAAAGTGAAGATAGAACAGCAGGTTATGAGAAGCGTTAGCCTGGTCAAAATTCATGAATTTTTCTCTGTGATGATGGTTAAGCTGGGTGTCCCGTTGATAGCGACGATCATATTCATGGGCTTATGGTCGGCTACTGCGGCACAGATAGAAACATCACTGGGCACCGTTCCTGGTCCGGTCAAGGTTTGGGAACAGGCACAGGTTCTGTATCAGGAGCATCGTTCTGAAAGGGGCAAAGAAGCAGGATTTTATGAGCGCCAGGAAAAAAGGAACAGTGAGCGCCTGCTGGTTGATCCTGATTACGAAGCCAAAATACGTGCCTATACAGGCAAGCCCACGTTCGTGGATCAGATTATCACCAGTATTGTTACGGTTTTAACCGGCTTTCTGATTGCCGCCGTGATAGCGATACCGATAGGTATAGTGTCTGGACTTAACTCAACGGTATATAGCGCGATAAATCCATTAATCCAGACGTTTAAACCGGTGTCGCCACTGGCCTGGTTGCCAATTGTCACCATGGTGGTGAGTGCTGTGTATGTTTCGGATGATCCGATGTTTTCGAAATCATTTGTGAACTCGGCAATTACAGTCACTTTATGCACCTTGTGGCCAATTATTATAAATACAACAGTTGGTGTTTCGTCAGTAGATAAAGACCTGGTGAATGTAAGCCGTGTGCTTCAATTGAGCTGGCTGACTCATGTGGTAAAAATTGTATTGCCGTCGTCTGTGCCAATGATTTTTGCCGGGCTGAGAGTGTCATTGGGTATTGGCTGGATGGTGTTAATCGCCGCAGAGATGCTGGCACAGAACCCGGGCCTGGGTAAGTTCGTCTGGGATGAATTCCAGAATGGTAGCTCAGATTCGATGGCGAGAATTATGGTGGCGGTCGTGGTAATAGGGCTTATAGGGTTTGCCTTAGACAGGGTGATGCTGATGCTCCAGCGTCTGGTTTCCTGGGATAAAAGTGCAGTCCTGCGATAGGGCTTAATCGACAACAACTTGAGATCAAAAGATGTTAATGATGAGTAAAGAACATTTAAAGTTAAGCAGGATGTCAATTGAATTCCCTGCTCCGACAGGTGCTTTTAAAGCACTGGAAGACGTTGATATAACGATTAATAAAGGCGAATTTATTTCATTAATCGGCCACTCTGGCTGTGGCAAATCAACCGTGTTGAATATTATCGCTGGCCTTTATAAAGCGACCAATGGTGGTGTGATACTTGATGGCAGAGAAGTTAATTCGCCAGGCTCTGACAGGGCGGTGGTGTTTCAGAATCACTCACTATTGCCATGGCTAAGTGCCTTTGAAAATGTAGAGCTTGCAGTCAAACAGGTGTTCAAAGGCAAAAAATCAAGATCGGAAATGAAAGAGTGGGTAGAACATAATCTTGAACTGGTTCATATGAAGCATGCCATGCATAAGCGCCCAGCTGAAATATCCGGTGGTATGAAGCAACGAGTGGGTATTGCCCGTGCACTGTCAATGGAGCCTGAGGTTTTGCTGATGGATGAACCATTTGGCGCGCTGGATGCATTAACCCGTGCGCATATGCAGGACTCGTTAATTGAAATCCAGGCAGAGCTTAATAATACAGTAGTTATGGTGACCCATGATGTTGACGAGGCGGTTTTGTTATCAGACAGAATTATCATGATGACAAATGGCCCGGCAGCAACCATCGGTGAAGTTCTGGATGTAAACCTGGCCAGGCCCAGAAATCGTGTGGAGCTGGCGGATAATGCGGAATACAGTCATTTACGCGCACAGGTTCTCAAGTTCCTGTATCAGCGACAGTACAAATCAGGCGATAGTTGATTAATAAATTGTGATCATTTGGTAAGTAAATTAAAAAATATGAATAATCGTTTGTAAGATTAAGGAATACAGGTGATGAAGATGAAAGAAAAACTGGTTGTGATTGGTAATGGTATGGCGGGGATGCGAACCGTTGAAGAGATACTGAAAATAGATGCGGATATGTATGAGATTATCGTATTTGGGTCAGAACCCTATGGTAACTACAACCGAATTATGCTGTCACCTCTGCTGGCGGGTGATAAAACGCTTGAACAGATTATGCTGAATGATGAGCAATGGTATGTCGATAACGGGATTAAATTACATAAGGGTTGTAAAGTAAGCGAGATAGACCGGGTTAAGCGCAAGGTGGTAGCGGATAACGGAGTAGAAGAAAGCTATGATCGATTGCTTATAGCGACCGGATCGGATCCGGTCATGATCCCGGTTCCTGGCTACGAGCTTGAGGGCGTTATAGGCTTTCGTGATATAAACGATGTTGAACAGATGCTTGCATCCGCTAAACAGTACAAAAAGGCGGTTGTTATTGGCGGTGGTCTATTAGGGCTTGAAGCAGCTAATGGTCTATTGCAGCAGGGCATGCAGGTGACGGTGGTGCATTTAATGGATCGCTTGATGGAACGACAGCTGGATATGCCTGCTGCCAGCATGTTACAGGAGTCGCTGCAGAAAAGAGGGATCGAATTCTTAATGCAGACGCAAACCGATTCAATCGTTGGCAACAACAGGGTTGAAAAAGTCTGCTTTAACAATGGAACTGAGGTCGAGGCCGATCTGGTCGTTATGGCCGTCGGTATACGGCCGAATATTGAGCTGGCAAAGGCTTCGGGGATTTATTGCCAGCGTGGCATCGTCGTTAACGACACATTACAGACCTATGATCCAGCAATCTATGCAGTAGGTGAATGTGTGGAACACAGAGGGCAGACCTACGGTCTGGTCGCACCCCTGTTTGAAATGGCCAGGGTCTGCGCCAATCACCTGGTAAAAATGGGTATAAGTCGCTATTCAGGTACATTGACCTCAACCAAGTTAAAAGTAACGGGTATAGACCTGTTCTCCGCAGGTGATTTTACCGGTGATGAGAACACGGATGAGCTGGTGTTCCAGGACAAGGCGCGGGGTGTGTATCGAAAGATTATCGTGAGAGACAATAAGGTTCAGGGCGCGGTGATGTACGGTGAAACCATCGATGGCAGCTGGTATTTCGACCTGATGCGCGACGGCAACGATATATCCGAGTTCCGTGAGAACCTGCTGTTTGGACAGGCGCACCTGGGTGATTCCGGCTATGGCGAGGAAAATCGTATTTCAGCGATGAGCGATTGTGCTGAAATATGCGGCTGTAATGGTGTAAGCAAAGGGCAGATTGTTAATGCAATTACCGATCATAAGCTGTTTACCCTGGACGAAGTGCGCGCGCACACCAAGGCATCCAGTTCCTGTGGTTCCTGTACGGCACTGGTTGAATCACTGATGGCGCATACCCTGGGTGGTGATTACTCGACTGCGCCCAATGCAAAGCCTGTGTGTGCCTGTACCGAGCATACCCATGATGAGATCAGGCAGGCGGTTGACCAGCAGGAATTGAAATCGATTCGCGAAATCATGGATGTAATGGAATGGAAAACAGAGGATGGCTGCAGTAAATGTCGCCCGGCGCTGAATTACTACCTGGTATGTAAGTGGCCAGCGCTCAACCTGGATGACGGCCAATCCCGATTTATTAATGAGCGGGCCCATGCCAATATCCAGAAAGATGGTACCTATTCGGTTATTCCCCGGATGTGGGGTGGTATGACAACCCCCGGTGAACTGCGAGCGATTGCCGATGCGGCAGAAAAATTTGATTTGCAGACCGTGCATGTAACCGGTGGCCAGAGAATCGGTCTGTATGGACTCAAGAAAGATCAGTTACCGGAAATATGGGGTGATCTGAATGATGCAGGCCTGGTTTCAGGACATGCCTATGGTAAGGCATTGCGCACGGTTAAGACCTGCGTTGGACGTGAATGGTGCCGGTTTGGTACACAGGACTCAACCGGCCTGGGGATCAAACTGGAAAAGATGAGTTGGGGTTCATGGATGCCGCATAAATTTAAAATGGCGGTATCAGGCTGTCCGCGTAATTGTGCAGAAGCAACGATCAAGGACTATGGTGTGGTCTGCGTTGATTCCGGTTATGAAATACATGTGGGTGGCAATGGTGGAATTAAAGTGAGAGCAACGGACCTGTTATGTAATGTAGAAACCGAAGGCGAGGTTCTGGAATACAGTGCTGCCTTTATACAGCTGTATCGTGAAGAAGCACATTACCTGGAACGAACCGCCCCCTGGATTGAACGAGTCGGGCTAAAGCATATCAAACAGCAATTGAACGATGATGCGGAAAATAGAAAAGCACTGGCAGGTCGCTTTAATTATTCCCAGGAATTTATGCAGGCTGACCCATGGGAATTTAGAGCCAGAGGTGGTGATGCAAACGAATTCATGCCGATTAAGGTTATTGCGTAAACAAGTAGATAAACAACCTGCATAGGCCAGGATAATTTGAGTGGTAAAGATAATGGATAACTGGATTGAAATAGGTGGTATTAACGATATTCCCAAATTAGGCTCACGTGTAGTGCAGCGCGAGCAGGGTAATATTGCGGTATTTAGAACAGCAGATGATAAGATATTCGCACTGCGGGATAGCTGTCCGCATAAAGGCGGTTATTTGTCGCAGGGAATTGTTCACGGTGATCGGGTGAGTTGCCCATTGCATGACTGGAAAATTGGTTTACAGGATGGTCGTGCTGTTGCGCCTGATGAGGGCTGTGCGGCAAGGTTCCCTGTTCGCATAGAAAATGGAAAAATACTGTTGTCGCTGCTGGAAGACAGTGACGCTTAAATGCCTCGTTATATAGTGAATGAGTGGAATAGTTGATCAATGGCAGAGACAATAAAAACAACCTGCCCTTATTGCGGGGTCGGCTGCGGTGTAATCGCTGCTGTTGATGAGGTGGGTCATGTCAGTGTTACAGGGGACAGGGATCACCCGGCTAACCTGGGGCGTCTGTGTTCGAAAGGTGCGGCGCTGGCAGATACGCTGGATATTGAAGGGCGCCTGTTAAAGCCGGAAGTTTATGGTGAGGTGCAGAGCTGGGATGTTGCGCTTGATACAGTGGCGACTCGCCTGCTGTCGATTATAGATGAGCACGGCCCTGATTCTGTTGCCTTTTATGTTTCCGGTCAGCTGTTAACTGAAGATTACTACGTGGCGAATAAGCTGATGAAAGGGTTCATTGGCAGCGGGAATATTGATACCAATTCCAGGCTCTGTATGTCCTCTGCGGTCGCCGGACAAAAACGCGCATTCGGCAGCGATACCGTGCCCGGCTGTTACGAGGATCTGGAGCGGGCCAAACTGATTGTGCTGACCGGTTCCAATCTTGCCTGGTGTCATCCGGTGCTGTATCAACGCATTGTTAAGGCAAAACGCGATAACCCGGATCTTGTGGTGGTGGTTATTGACCCACGTAAAACAGCGAGTTGCGACATTGCAGATCTGCATCTGGCGATAGAGCCAGGTTCAGACCAGGTTTTATTTAATGGCCTGCTGGTTTACCTGCATGAGCATGATGAAATCAACCAGCCATTTGTAAGTCACTTTACAGAAGGATTAGAAGTGGCGATGGCTGCTGCCATAGACGTTGCGCCGTCAATCGAATCGGTGGCTGGTAGCTGTAAGCTGGCTGAGTCTGATATTGAAAAATTCTACCGCTTGTTTGCCCGTACCGAACGGGTTGTAAGCGTTTATTCCCAGGGCATTAATCAATGGTCTAATGGCACTGATCGGGTCAACTCAATTATTAACTGTCATCTGTTCAGTGGCCGCATCGGTCGTCCGGGTATGGGGCCGTTTTCGATCACCGGGCAGCCTAATGCCATGGGTGGGCGCGAGGTGGGTGGTCTGGCAAATCAGTTGGCCGCGCATATGGATATTGATAATGCAGAGCATCGCCAGCTGGTGCAGTCGTTCTGGCAGTCGCCTTGTATCGCAGATCATGTTGGCCTTAAAGCGGTTGACCTGTTTGATGCGATTGAGACAGGGCAGATAAAAGCTGTGTGGGTTATGGCAACCAACCCCGCGGTCTCGCTACCACAGAGTAAAAAGATTCAACAGGCGCTGGCAAAGTGCGAGTTTGTGGTGGTTTCCGATTGTGTTCAGCATACCGACACAACCCGCTATGCCCATGTGTTATTGCCTGCGCAAACCTGGGGTGAACGGGATGGTACCGTAACTAATTCGGAACGATGTATTTCGCGGCAACGTGCCTTTCTAAATGCGCCGGGAGACGCGCAGCCAGACTGGTGGATTATTTCCCGGGTGGCGACGCGCATGGGCTATGCTGAGTCGTTTTCTTATACGCAGTCTGTTGATATTTTTAATGAGCACGCTGCGCTGTCCGCGTATAAAAACGCTGATTCAGTGGATGCTTCTGCTCGTCGGGATTTTAATATTTCCGCACTAAGCCAGCTGTCATTGCAGCAATACAACGACATGCAACCTGTGCAATGGCCGGTTACTACAAACTCACCAACGGGTTCAGGCTACCAGGGCACTAAACGTATGTTCTCGGATGGTCGGTTTTTTACCGACAGTGGTAAAGCAAAGTTTATTGCAGTTAATAACCCACCCCGGCTTAATTCATTGTCAGAGCAATACCCTCTACGTCTGAACAGTGGGCGTATTCGTGATCAGTGGCATACCATGACGCGCACCGGGCAGGTGTCGCGATTAAGCCGGCATATATATGAACCCTTTGTAGAAATTAATCCGCAGGACGCGATGCAGGCATCGTTGCATCAGAATGAACTGGCGCAGCTAAGCAGCCAGCAGAGCGATGTCATCTGTCGGGTGGTTATTACAGACTCACAGAAGCCGGGCAATCTGTTTATGCCCATTCACTGGAGTGAGCAGTTTTCCGGGCGTGCGCTGGTGGATAGCCTGGTGAGTTCGCACGTTGATCCGATCTCAGGGCAACCCGAGTTCAAGTCAACACCGGTAACCATCAAACCCTACCCGGTGCAGTGGTATGGATTTATTATTTCAAGGCGCAAACTCGACGGTATAGATACCGATTACTGGTCATGCAGCCGTGGCGATGGGGTGTGGCGTTACGAGCTGGCGGCACAGCAGTCGCCGGAAAACTGGTCTGACTATGCACGTAGCCTGCTCTGTCATGCGGCAACGAAAGCTGAGTGGAGTGAATACCATGATGTAGCCATGCACCGTTACCGGGCTGCACGGTTTGAAAACGGCCAGTTGCAGAGTTGCATGTTTGTGAGTGCAGAGCCGGGGTTGCCAGAGCGTAGCTGGCTACAGGGGCTGTTTGTTCAACAGCAACTCGATTCTGTTGAGCGGGCGTCTATTCTGGCGGGTAAGCCGGCGGGTTTACAGCAGGATGCCGGCAGAATTGTCTGTTCCTGTTTTAATGTGGGGGTGAATACCCTGCTTGAGGCGATTCAGACAAACCGGCTGGTGAGCACCGATGAAGTGGGTAAGCTGCTGCGGGCAGGAACCAATTGTGGTTCCTGCCTGCCGGAAATCAGTTCATTGCTGCAGTCATCTACGCACTAGCCGTTAGCCCGGCTTAATGCTGTTTTAATTGCGTGTTATCCGTTTCACTATTCTGCTCGTCACAGGGCGAACTGCTGTCACCAAAACGTTTTTCCAGGTAGGCGATAATGTCGTCGGATTCATACAGCCAGCGTGTCTCAGCGGCATCATCTATGCGCAGGCAGGGGACTTTAATCTGGCCGCCACCGGCGTTAAGTTCACTGCGCCCCGGGTTTTTCTGTGCATCGCGGGTTTCAATTTTCAGATTCAGACGTTTGATTGCGCGGCGGACTTTAAGGCAGAACGGGCAGGCGTAAAACTGGTACAACGACAGGCTCTGTGTGACGCGATCGGCACAGGCCTGCTGTTGCGCATCGCGCTTTTGCCTGTGGCTGAGAGGAATAAAAAAGCTGATCAGAATAACCAGGCGGCCGAGGCCTTCTCGCAGTAATTTTAACAACATAATTGATTCGCTTATGGCTGGAGGGTTGGGGGAATTTTAACAGCCAGGGCAGTAGATGCAAAACCGCCGGTAAGACTGACTGATTAGTTCGCGGTGCTGTGTTGCAGGATATTCTGCTCCAGCAGTACCTGGCGAATCGCCGCTATGCCCTGTGGTGTATAGTCGTCCCGGCCCGGCTGGCCCCACACCGGCGCAGGCCAGCAGAAATCACTGTGAAAACGACCGATAATATGAACGTGCAGTTGCGGCACGATATTGCCAATGGTGGCGATATTCAGTTTGTCAGGGTGGAAATGCGCCTCAACAAAGGCCGCGATCTGGTTGATCTCGCCGTGGACCTGCTGTTGTAAAGCGGGCTCCAGCTGGTAAAGCTCGCGCTGTTCGGTGGGTGGTAACAGGATAAACCAGGGCACCAGTGCATTCTTGTGCAGCAGCAGGGTACAGGCCTGCAGTTTACCCAGTTGATGGCAGTCCTGCTGGAGTTGCGGGTGTATCTGCATCAGGCATCACCCTTCATGGCGTAATTCAGTTCCAGCAGGGGCAGTGATTCATTGCCAGGCCATTCGGCCTGGTCGCTGAGCAGCCCCAGGGTGACCATAATGTGAATACCTTCAATATCGGCATATTCCATCAGGTTCTTGCGCAGCTCTTCAAATACCCCGCGATCCACGGGGATCTCGCAGCACAGGCCATCCGGCTGGCGCTGCATCTCGGCCAGCACCAGCTGGCCCTGCTGCCGGGCGTATTCTGGCGGCTGGTCACTCTGCACAAAACAGATACTCACAGGGGTGTCCAGATGTCGTAAAAAGGCCTGGTTGAGCAGACGGCCCCGGACAGTCAGGCTGCGCCCTGTGCCCTGCTGATTGCGCGCAACCGCGGCCTGTAGCGAATACAGGTGGTTCCAGTTATTCACGGAAAATGACAGGTTTTTCAACTCGGGCTGGCTATTGTGGTGGTCGGCAGGGGGTGTCTGTTGTGTCATGGTCTGCTGTATGGCCCGGTTTCTGCGGTTTGATCAATGGCTGAATGATAGCAATAAACCGCCTGACGGGCATGTTTTTGCCAGGTTTACGGCGCTATACTGGAGTGCTAGAAAGTCATTTCACAGGAGGTGTGATATGTCAGTCTCGCATGAAAAGGCCACCTACCAGGGGCTGGATCGCAGGTCATCCTGTGATCGGCGTAACGGCGGTGAGCGCCGTAATCTGGTGCGTTTCGATGCCCTGGGCAGTGACCGCCGTGAGCGGGTATTGCGCCGCTGGGAGGACAAGCTCTGGCTTGCCGCTCAGGATAAAGATACAGAGCGACAGCGTGGCTAAACCGGATTAGCCTGCCCCGTCGCCTGACCAGTGGTGTTCAGGGTGCCCTAGTTGGTGTTGTAGGCCTCGATAAAATAGACGTATTTTGACGGGTCGAACTGATGCTCAATATAGGGCTGAAGCTCCGGCATGTGCTTCAGTTCGATTTCCCAGCAATGGTAGATATGGTTCCAGATGGGGTTGCCCAGCAGCTTCATCAGGTTGCTGATGTGCAGCCCCTGAACGATTTCTTCACCCACCAGCCCACGGGCACTGCGCTTGTACCAGTTCAGCACCAGCTGGAAATGGTCGCCCAGTTTAACCGGCGTATGCGCTGCAGCAGCGCCGCGGGGGGCTGGGCTGTTGTGCCGGGGGTGTGATTTCATGGGTCTGATACCAGTAACCTGAATACTCGTGAATTGAGTGTGCAGATTAGTCAAACTGCGCTGGCGTTGCATTGATGCTCATCAACTAAGGCGTGTAACGCCGCCTGCTGTCATGGATTGGGCAAAACAGCAATTAGTGGTGACTGCTTATTGAGTGATTTAACGGCTTGATATAAGCTGCTCGTCTTAGAAAATTATAAAATGCTGAGATAGGCGATTGTTCAAACTTGTCGAAACAAGGGTAAAGCAGCTCATCGAGTGTGAGTGCCATAGCCTGCTAAACCAGCGCCTGATAGGTGTTGAAAAGGAAAGTCTCAGGGTCTCTGCCGAGGGTGGTATTTCACAATTGCCGCATCCCCCTGCGCTTGGCTCTGCACTCACCAATCCCTATATTACCACCGATTATTCCGAAGCCCTGCTGGAGTTTATTACCCCGCCCTCCGGGCACATCGAAAGTGTGCTGGAATTTCTACGCGACTCCCAGTCCTATGTGTACCAGAAGTTGCCGTCAGATGAAATCATCTGGGCCACCAGTATGCCCTGTGTGGTGGCGGGGGAAAGCAGTATCCCAATCGCTCAGTATGGTTCATCCAATGCCGGAAAAATGAAATCAATTTACCGCGTCGGCCTGGGTAATCGTTACGGTCGGGTGATGCAGGTGATTGCCGGGGTGCATTTTAACTACTCACTGCCCGATGAATTCTGGCCGGTGTATCAATCGTTGTTGCAGGATAACGAACAGAGTCTGCAGGATTTTAAATCCGAACAATATTTTGCCATGCTGCGTAACCTGCAGCGCTATGGCTGGTTGATTCCCTATCTGTTTGGCGCATCGCCCGCGGTGTGTAAATCGTTTCTCGGCGGTGCCGATTCCAGTTTGCAGGAATTCGATAAAACCACCTATTACGAGCCCTATGCGACCTCGTTGCGTATGGGCGATATTGGTTATCAGAACAATAAGGAAAACGAAACCGGGGTAAAAGCCTGTTACCGCAACCTTGATGCCTATGTGAAAAGTTTGCAGTGTGCGATTGAAACACCCTATGAAGGTTATGAAGCGATTGGGGTTAAAGTGGATGGTGAATACCGTCAGCTTAATGCCAATTTGCTGCAGATAGAAAATGAATACTACAGTACGGTACGTCCCAAGCAGATTTTGCAGGGCAACGAAAAACCCACCATCGCACTGAGAAAACGCGGTGTGCGTTATGTCGAATTGCGTTCACTGGATGTGAATGCGTTTGATCCGCTGGGTATTAACGAAACCCAGTTGCGCTTTATTGAAATATTTATGCTGTTCTGCCTGCTCAGGGAAAGCGAACAGATCTGTTTCAGTGAGCGGGAAGAAATTGACCAGAACGAACTGGATGTGGCGCACAGGGGGCGTGATCCGAAGCTTGAGCTGAAGTATAACAGCTCATCAATCGGATTAAAGGACTGGGCTTTGCAAACCCTGGATGGCATGGCTTCGGTGGCTGAGTTGCTCGATACCAATCGACCGAATCAACCCTACCGTGCGGCGTTGCAGCAACAGATTGCCAAAGTGAATGACCCGGAGCTAACACCCTCGGCGTTGATGTTGAATGAAATGCGCGAACGCCAGGAAGGCTTTTATCACTTTGCCAAGCGCATGTCAGAACAGCATTACCGTTATTTTACCCAGCTTGAATTATCCGCTGAACGGGAAGCCTTTTTTGACCAGGCGGCGGCGGATTCGCTACTGAAACAGCAGGCGATTGAGGCCGCTGATACGCTCACCCTGGATGAGTATCTGCAGGCATACTTTGCGCAGAAATAATCGGCGTAAAATTTTCGTCCACCGGTGAGATGCGTAGACAGCCTGAGCCTGACAGTTCGCTTTTTCATTCAATAACCCTGCAGAACAAGCCATGAGCCAGCGAGAGCAAAAACAGATACAGCTCAGTCAGCCCCGGCTGGCAATCGATTGCCTGGCAGAACAGTTTCCATTCAGTCGACAGAAACTCAAGCAGCTGATGCAGAATGGTGCGGTGTGGCTGGAAAATGCCCAGGGCATCCACCGCCTGCGTCGCGCAAAAAAAATGCTGAAAGCAGGTGATTGCCTGCATGTGTATTATGATGAAGCAATTCAGCAGGCACAGCCTCTTTCCGCACAACTGGTTGCAGATGAAGGGGGCTATTCGGTGTGGAATAAACCCTCGGGGATGTACTCCCAGGGAACTCGCTGGGGTGACCATTGCAGTATTTGCCGCTATGCAGAAAGTCATCTGCAGCCGCAGCGTCCGGCGTTTATTGTGCATCGGCTGGACCGAGCCGCCAGTGGCTTGATATTGCTGGCGCATACTAAACAGGCTGCGACGGCATTGAGCCGATTATTTGAGCAGCATGCAATCTATAAAAAATACCTGGCCACGGTTGAAGGTGACTTCAGCCAGCGGGATTTTCCGTATTTTATCGATGCGCCCGTTGATGATAAAAGCGCATTAACTGAAGTGCTCGCTGCCCGTTATAATCAGGCATCTGATAGCAGTCAGCTTGAAGTGCGCATACACAGTGGTCGAAAGCACCAGATCCGCCACCACCTGTCGGCGCTGGGTTTTCCGATTGTGGGGGATCGCCTGTATGGAAGCACGCGCTTGCAGGGTGATCTGCAACTGAGAGCGGTGCAGATTAAATTTACCAGTCCACTGGATGGAGAAGAAAAAAACTATGTACTGCCTGATAATGAGGCGAAATAGTAGCCGACAGTGATTGCTCTTCAGCTGCGATTAAAATCACTGTCCGTTGTGAGTTATCCCTTATTTATCCCAGCGCTTGAAACGTTTTTTGCAATAGGCGCGTAGCGCGTCATAGTCCTTGAAATAGAGTTCGAAGCCGTCTTCTGAAGGGGCATCGAATTCGCAATAATCATTGGTGTGCTCGCGGCAGATGGTGGGGCGGTTCTCGTAAATGCCGCAGTCGCCATTAATCTGTAAATGGGTACAGCGGGTTTCTACCAGCAGGGTCCAGCCATCCTCATCTTTATAAATGCGAATATTTTCATGGGAAATCTGCCACAGCAAATGCTCGAAATCGGTTTTTGAACGGGGTGTGTCGATATGCTGGGTGATATAGGTACAGCAGATAGAGCCAGTGCAGAAACTGCATTTATTTTCCGAGGTGATTTCTATCTCGGGCTTGATCGGGATGTGCGTGTTCATATTTAAAGTCCGAATTCGCGTAGATTGCCCTTGCGGCTGAGAAGATAACTACCATCGGCCTGGCGGCGTGCAAACATGCCGAGGCTCTGGGTGATGTTTCTGGCGGTGTCAGGCTGAGGTGTCATGCGCAGGTTGATGGTGTAGTTTTTGCCGGCATCGATTGTAGCATCGCCACTGAGTTGCAGGTCGCCCTGTTTATTGCTGATGCTGGTAAGCAGGCGTCCGTCGTCCTGGGGTGAAACCTGCAGCTCGACATGCCCCAGATTGACCGTATCCATTAATGTCAGGCTGGCGTTTTTCCAGCTCAGGCTGGCGTCCAGAATCGGTAGCGTACCTTGATTCAGTTCAATCGAATGCACATTAAAATTAAAAACGCCACCCAGTTCACCCAGTGGCAGGCGTAGCAGCTGCTGCATCGCCGCGCCATCAATTCGCGCGCGTATATCTGAACCCTGAAGCTGGCCCAGTGCATTTACACTGAGTTCGCCGGTGATATTCTGGTTTTTTATGCTGGCATTAAAGTGGGTGTTCAGTCTCGCCAGTAAAAGCCCCAGTGGGTTAACCGTCCACTGCAGGTTGTCGATGACGGGCTGGCC
>JBFFND010000003.1:0-21149 GCA_041563375.1 Gammaproteobacteria bacterium
ATTATTTCCGCCACCAGCCGTGAAATTATACTTGACCGCGTTACTGCGCTGGATGTTGAGCTGGAACTTGAGCAGCTAAAATGGATTGTGATGATCGTACTGTATAGCCAGCCTGGCGAGGAAACTGCTTACGCCTGGATGGAAAACATGGTATTCGATAGCGATTTCAGCTATATGCAGTAAGTGACTCGCGTGTCACCACAATAAATACTTAAGCGGAAGCTCTAAAAACAGTAATTTTTAGAGCCTCCCATAAATCAAAGCCACGAGTACTGATTGATACATGAGTAACAGCCTGTTAATTGTTGAGTCTCCAGCCAAAGCCAAAACCATCAAGAAATACCTGGGAAAGGGATTTGAAGTACTCGCGTCCTATGGTCACGTGCGTGACCTGGTGCCCAAAACCGGCGCGATTGACCCCGACCACGACTTCCAGATGAAATACCAGCTCATTGAAAAAAATGAGAAGCATGTTGAGGCCATCAAAAAAGCCCTGAACAAAGCCGACACCCTGTATCTCGCAACCGACCTTGACCGCGAGGGGGAAGCCATTTCCTGGCACCTGTATGAGTTACTTAAGGAAGATGGTTACCTGGAAAACAAAACCGTACACCGTATTGCCTTTAACGAGATCACCAAGCGCGCACTGAAAGAAGCGGTGGAATCACCCCGCGAACTGTCCATGCCAATGGTTAATGCCCAGCAGGCACGACGTGCACTCGACTACCTGGTTGGTTTTAACCTGTCGCCACTGCTATGGAAAAAAGTGCAACGCGGTTTATCGGCGGGCCGGGTACAGAGCCCGGCATTGCGTATGATTGTTTCCCGCGAAGAAGAAATTGAAGCCTTCGAACCCCAGGAATACTGGACTATTGAAGCCAATAGCGAAAAAGATAATAAGGTTATTAACAGCAAGCTACGCCTGTATAAAAATGAAAAGGTTGAGCAGTTCACTATTAACAACAGCGAACTGGCGGCAGAAGCCGAGAACACCCTGAACCGCGCCGCCAATGGCAGGCTGCTGGTTACAAAAATTGAAAAGAAACAGCGCAAGCGTAACCCCTCCGCGCCGTTTACCACCTCGACCCTGCAGCAGGAAGCCTCACGTAAACTGCGTTTTTCCGCGCAACGCACCATGCGTACTGCGCAGCAACTGTATGAAGGCATCGACATCGGTGGCGAAACCGTCGGCCTGATTACCTATATGCGTACCGACTCGCTGATGCTGTCACAGGACGCACTGGTCGAACTGCGCGATTTAATTGCCGAACGCTATGGCAAGGACAACCTGCCCGATGAAGCAAGGGTGTTTAAAAATAAATCCAAAAATGCACAGGAAGCACACGAAGCCATACGCCCCACATCGGCCAGGCACACCCCGGAAGAGATTAAAAGTCACTTATCCCCGGATCAGTTCAAACTGTATGAACTAATCTGGAAACGCACTGTTGCCTGCCAGATGATTCATGCCACACTGGATACCGTCGCGGTAGATTTACAGTGCGGCGAAGGCAACGTCTTCCGCGCCACCGGGTCCACCATCAAACACCCCGGTTTTATGTCGGTGTATATGGAAGACCAGGACGATGAAAAAGACAAGGAAGACGATGAGAAAATCCTGCCTCCACTTGAGGAAGGTGAAGAGCTGAAACTGCTGGACATAGTTACCGACCAGCATTTCACAGATCCACCACCACGTTACACAGAAGCCAGCCTGGTCAAGGCGCTGGAGGAATACGGCATCGGCCGGCCCTCTACTTATGCCAGCATTATCTCCACCTTGCAGAATCGCGAGTATGTAGAACTGGAAAACCGCCGTTTCACACCCACCGACATGGGACGCATTGTGAGCGGCTTTCTCACCCAGTATTTTACGAACTACGTGGATTACGACTTCACCGCAAAACTGGAAGATGAGCTGGATGCTATTTCTCGCGGCGAAGAAGACTGGGTTCCCTTGATGAAAAGTTTCTGGGAACCATTTATTAAAAAGGTAGAGGACATTGATCAGAATGTCAGTCGTGCCGATGTTGCGCAAAGCAGGGATGTGGGCATCGACAAGGAAAGCGGCAAACCGATTACCGTCCGCATGGGCCCCTATGGACCCTTCGCACAAATTGGTGACAAGGACGATGAGGAGAAACCACGTTTCGCCAGCCTGAAGCCCGGCCAGAAAATGGCCGACATCACCATGGACAATGTATATGACCTGTTCGTTTTGCCTCGCAGCCTGGGCTACACTGATGAAGGCGAAGAAGTCACCAGCAATGTTGGACGTTTCGGGCCCTATGTAAAATTCGGCAAATACTTTGTATCCATCCGCAAGGAATTCCAGGACCAGGGCATAGACCCCTATAACATCGACTTTGATACAGCGATGATCCTGGTCAAGGAGAAAAAAGAATTCGAAGCCAATAAATACATCAAAACCTTCGATGACTCAGACATCCAGGTTCTCAATGGTCGCTATGGCCCTTATATTACCGATGGCAATAAAAACGCCAAAATACCCAAGGATCGCGACCCCAAAAGCATGACGCTGGAAGAATGTGAAAAACTGATTGCCGAGGCGCCAGAACGCAAAGGTAAAAAGAAGAAAGCCGCGGCGAAAAAGAAAGCAGCGACAAACAAAACCGTGAAGAAAAAAGCTGCGAAGAAAAAAACGGCGAAAAAGAAAACGGTCAAGAAAAAAGCCGCAAAAAAGAAAGCTGTAAAGAAAAAAACTGACTAGGCACAACAATCTGACCATGCCCTCGCCGTTCCAGATTCGCCAGGCTGCCAGCGCCATTCGTAACCAGGGCGTTATCTGCTATCCCACCGAGTCGGTTTTTGGCCTGGGCTGTGATCCACTTTGCTATACAGCTGTCGATAAAATCCTGCAGCTCAAACAACGCCCTGTTGAGAAGGGCCTGATCCTTATTGCCAGCCGTATTGAACAGCTTGCGCCCTTTATACAGCTCAGTGAGGAGCAGCAAGCACAATTACTTGGACAAACATCTGCCATCACCTGGCTGGTTAACAAGTCAGCCACCACGCCTCCATGGATCAGTGGCAGTCACAGCAAGGTTGCTATTCGCCTGAGTAAGCACCCACTGGTTCGTGCACTGTGCAATCAACTGGACAGCGCGATTGTATCAACCAGCGCCAACCCGTCCACACAGGCCGCCGCAAGAACCCTGCTACGAGTTAAACAGTACTTTCCTGATCAACTGGATTATTATCTTAATGGAGAGCTGGGTAATACCGGTAATGCCACGCCGATTATCGATATGCAAAGTGGCAATATTATTCGCGAGTAGTTTTACATCGATCTGTTACGCAACTAACGCAAGACACAATACTAATCCTTTAAATCACTGAAATCCTTTTGCAACTGTTTTAATTCATCCCGGTAGGTTTTTGCATCGCCGTATTCAAAAAAACGGTGATAACGGGTGTGAATATAACTCACCTTACGCGCATGCTTTATCGGACACCAGTGCTGCTCGGTACGCGCAGCAATCTCCTGCACATAGGCCATAAGCCCATTAAAATAACCACAGAACATACAGTTCATCTTTTCAACAATATTCAGATAAGACAGGTTATGACGATCAACTACAATGTAGTCGCGACGCTTGACCCTGGGAATACCATACACCCTGAAGCAAACAAACTGATAAAGTGACACCACAGCATCCATTAACACCGCCGGCACAACACATAGCCAGACAAAGGGCACCGTCAGTATATTAAGCAGCGACGCATGGAAAATATAGCTGGGCAGGCTGGTTGCCAGGCTCTTATGGTATCTTCTGGTTGCATCTTCGAAAGTAACCTTTTTACCTTTTATTTTATATAAAAAGGCATCCTGTTTTCGTTGTATTTCTTCCAGCAACTGATCTTCAAGTTGTTTAATCTCCTGAATCAGGTCCTCCAGCTTATTCATCGCACTTATCCTCTGTCAGGTTTTTCAAACAACTCAGGTAAAAAGAATTCACTTACCAGCAACTTTTCACCTTTTAATGTAAAGACTGAACGACGTCCCCACACAGACTCTTCTGTTAATCTATTGATTCGTTCATGATACACATGACCCGAATGCAGCATAGCAACCTCGACGGGTTGTCGTGTCATTGAAGGATCGGAAAACAGCACAGCTCCCAGTGGTCGATTGCCCAGCATGGCCAGGCCTCGTAATGCACCGCGCATACTCGACAGCGGGATAATGGTTCGCGCATAAACCAGTGGCTTTTCGTTACAACATAACAGCACTTCACGCACCAGTGCCTGGGCTCGTGGCTGCATGCCAAGCGCAACTATCTCATCAAATGCAGGGGATGCACGTCGCAATGATACCAATTTCACTGAAAATCCATCACCACAATAATCCATCAGGCGCGCGGTTAATGACCCACGGTCAAATAACCAGTCACGCAGCCGTGCATTAATACGCTTGTGCGAGCAATGCTGCTGGTTGTACCAGTTAAGTCGTGTATGAAATTGCGCCATTAAATTATTGCTCAGCTGATTTAACCTGTTTACATGAACCATACTGAAGACTAAAGCGAACTCTTACAATCAGCATCGCATCATTTCTGCGTACTCAGCCAACGCGCGAGGAGCTGCTGCAGACTATCCTGCACAACCGGTTTAGTAATATAGTCGTCCATGCCTGCCTGCAGGCAGGCTGCCTTGTCGTTTTCCATGGTATTTGCAGTCATCGCAATGATCGGCGTGCGGCTCAGCTTATTTTCTGTTTCATATTGCCTGATAGAACGTGTTGCTGTGTAACCATCCATCACTGGCATCTGACAGTCCATTAACAGCAAATCGAAGTTATGGGGTTGTTGCATTTTCTGCAAAGCCTGCTCGCCATTCTCTGCCAACTGGTAAGTTAGAGACAATTTTTCCAGCATTTTTTTTGCAATCATCTGATTGACCGGATTATCTTCCACCAGCAGCACATGCCCTGTAAGCATTTCGTTCTCCACCTTTGGCTGCTGCGCTTGATTGACTCTGGCAAAATTTAATTCTACCCAGAAAGTCGAGCCTTCTCCTGGCGCACTGATTACACCGATACGACCATTCATCAGGGTTACTAGCTGACGCACTATTGACAATCCCAGACCGCTACCACCATATTCTCTGGTAGTTGAACCATCAGCCTGGGTGAATGCACTAAACAGCTTACGCTGTGATTCTTCTGCAATACCGATACCGTTATCCTCCACCTCGATACGCAGTCTGTACTGCGCATCTGTCTGCTCCAGTACTGCGAGCCGAATACAGACATAACCATTCTGAGTAAACTTGATCGCATTGCTTAGCAAGTTCACCAGTATCTGCCGTGTCCGCACAGGATCACCGATAACGGCTTTCGGTAGCTGCTCATCCAGCTCAACTGACAGCGCCACATGACGCTCATCTGCTTTTGGACGCATCAGCAACTGCAATTGATTAATGGTATTACCGAGATCAAACTCAATGTGTTCAAGCTCAAGCTTACCAGTTTCTATTTTTGATGAGTCGAGAATATCATTCAGTAAACACAGTAATGATTCTGCGGAACTGTAGGCGACATTAACATAGGAGGCCTGGCTATCACTTAACTCCGAACCCTGCAGTAACTGCAATGTACCGATTATGCCATTCATCGGTGTTCGAATTTCATGGCTCATATTAGCCAGAAACTCTGTCTTGGATCGGTTCGCCGCTTCTGCCTGTTCCTTGGCCTTATACAGGGCTTTTTCTGCTCGCTTACGCTGTTCGACCTCTTCCGCCAGCTCCTCATTCAAATCTTCAGTTTCGTTCCTGGAGTCACTCATAAATTTAATAAGCGACTGATTGTGGAAACGCAGCTCCAGGCTATCAAGAATTCCTTTACTGACACGATAGCCGATAAATGACATGACCAGCAGGTACAACAACATCATCAATGACAATAGCTGATAGGCTTCATCCTGTTGATATACCCGTAGCATTAGAGGCGCAACACATAACACAAGATACGACAGATACAGACGATACACCGGCGTCATTACAAAAATGCCAGCTGAAGAAATACCCGCTACCACGAAACATAAAATGACCTGTTGCAATGGATCTTCGGGAAACAGCAGGTAGGCCGCCGCACCCCAACCGGCAGCGGTTAATATAATTGCTACCATATATACTCTATACAGTGCAGACTGCCTGTTCAGCTCCATCTGACTATCCAGGCCGGACCTGTCTATTTTCACAGACATCATCACACGCAGCATGGTCAGCAACACCATAAAGCCCAGCCAGCCCAGTATGAGCGACGCTGACTGATTGCCCCAGAAAGTGTATGCAACAAATACGGCCACCAGCAGGCTGACATAATTACTTAGCCGAGCATTCCTGTCGATCAGCCTTACCTGTTCATACCAGATCGCCTGTTGATGATCAGTTGTGTTAATAGCATTTTCTGTCTGCATAAAATTCTGCATATTTTGTTAACGTATCAGGCAATGCAATTGTTTGCCTTTTCCTATAGTTAAAAACGGTTAGCCGATATTTACAAACTGCTGTGATTGACCGATCCATCGATTAATAATCATTGGCACGGACTGCGGCTCCCTGGCAATCAGTTTCTGCGCCACCTGCTTAACCTCATCGAGCAGATACTCATCACGTACAATATCGGCAATTTTCAACTGCACCAGTCCGGTTTGTCGCGTTCCCAGCACTTCACCGGGCCCACGAAGCTGCAGGTCTTTCTGTGCAATATCAAAACCACTGTCGGTTTGTCGCATAATCGCCAGTCGCTGCTTGCCATTTTCACTGAGCGGACTTTTAAACATCAGCACACAATGACTTGCTTCTTCTCCACGCCCAACCCGGCCGCGCAACTGATGCAACTGTGACAGACCCAGTCGTTCTGCATTTTCTATAATCATCAGGCTGGCATTTGGTACATCCACGCCTACTTCGATAACCGTTGTCGCCACCAGCAACTGTATCTCACCACGTTTGAAGCGCTGCATAATCGCGTCTTTCTCATTACTTTTCATGCGTCCATGAACCAGCCCTACACTCACAGCCTGTAGCATTTGCTGTAACATCTCTGCCGTGTTTTCTGCCGCCTGACATTGCAGCGACTCTGACTCTTCCACCAGTGTACAGACCCAGTATGCCTGTCGCCCCTGTGCACAGGCCTTATCAATTCGTTGCAGAATTTCTTCACGCCGCTCCTGAGGAACCACTACGGTGCTCACCGGCTTGCGCCCTGGCGGCAGCTCGTCAATTACCGAATAATCAAGATCAGCATAGGCGGTCATTGCCAGGCTGCGTGGAATCGGTGTGGCGGTCATAATTAACTGATGTGCCAGGTAGTGCTCACCTTCAGCACCCATTGGTCCTGCCTTGCGTGCCAGTGCCATGCGTTGCTGCACACCGAATCGATGCTGCTCATCGGTGACAGCCAGCGCCAGTGATTTAAATTCAACTTCATCCTGAAACAGCGCATGGGTACCCACTGCAATCTGCGCTTCACCACTGGCCAGTTGCTGCAGCACCTGCTGGCGTTTTCCACCTTTTAACTGCCCAGACAACCACACTACATTAATCCCCAGCTGTTCGAACCAGTTTTTGAAATTCTGATAGTGCTGTTCTGCGAGAATTTCGGTAGGTGCCATAATCGCTGCCTGCTGACCCGCTTCAATTGCTTTTAGACAGGCCAGTGCGGCGACCACGGTTTTTCCCGAGCCTACATCCCCCTGCACCAGCCTCATCATTGGCACACCGGACTCCAGATCCTGCAGAATGTCCTGATTAACTTTTTGCTGTGCGCGGGTCAGCTCGAATGGCAGTAATTTTATAAACTGATATAACAGATGATTTTCAGTCTGTAGTTTTGCGGCAGGATGCTGTCTTGCCTTGACGCGCAGGGTTTGTAGACTCAGGTGATGCGCCAGTAACTCTTCAAATACCAGTCGCGCCTGCGCCGGATGTGCACCTTCCAGCAACTGGTTAAGGTCCGCATCCACGGGCGGGCGATGTACATAGCGTATGGCCTCGCTTAATGAGTACCCCTGGGTATCCTCACGCAACGCCGGCGGCAGGTAATCGGCCAGTAGATCCTGATTTAACAGCGCCAGACATTGATCGGATAAACGCCGCAATAACACCTGGCTGATGCCATCCGTTGTGTGATACACCGGCGTTAAACACGCTTCAACCTCTGCAGTTGTCTCGTCCGCAATCACAGTGTATTCCGGATGTACTATTTCCAGCGAGGATGCACCGAAACGCACATCACCAAAACAGCGAATTCTTGTGCCCGCTTGCAGGTTCTGCTGTTGTTGTTTATTGAAATAAAAGAAGCGCAGTATGATATTGCCGGTGCCGTCGCTCAGATGAAGCAGCAACATTCGACGCCGTTTACCGCTGCGCGTAAAGCCCGTATCGGCGTAATTAATAACGCCCTCTATCAGTGCCGACTGGCCCTGCCTGAGCGCACCGATGGGCACGATGCGGCTGCGGTCTTCATATCGGTAAGGCAGGTTAAACAACACATCCTGTATATTATGCAAACCAAGCTTTGCCAGCTTTTCCGCAACCCGGGGGCCAACGCCTTTTAGCTGTAGAAGCTTATCTGCAACACTGACAGGTACTGGGGATGCGCTGGACAAAGGCTCAAGCTCCGTTACAGCTCGAGCACAGCATCCATTTCAACCGGCACATCCTTGGGCAATTCTTTCACGCCAATCGCAGCACGTGCTGGATAGGGCTCGGAAAAGTACTGTGACATCACCTGGTTAACTGTAGGAAAGTTGCTCAGATCGGTAAGGAAGATATTCAGCTTGACCACATTTTCGAATGTACCACCCGCAGCTTCAATAATTGCCTGAAGATTTTTAAATACCTGGTGGATCTGTTCTTCTACCGAACCTTCCAGTACTTCCATGGTGTCCGGTAGCAGCGGAATCTGTCCTGAAATATATACCGTGTTATTCACCTTGATCGCCTGTGAATAGGTTCCAATCGCCTTGGGCGCTTTATCTGTAAAAATGATTTCTTTTTTCATAATGTGATTTTTAATTGTAGATTGGTTGGAATTTGTGGATAGCCTGTTTGAACAGCCGGTTATTGTACACGGGAAACGCGCAGCACCGAATGTACTCGCCGTAAACGCCGCATAATTTTCGCCAGGTGGTCACGGTTTTTAACAGAAATAAGAAACATGATATTGGTAGACAGCCCATCCTTGTCTTCAACTTCCACATGCTCGATATTGGCGGCTTCATCAGAAATAATGGTCGCCAGTCGCGCCAGTACACCGCGCTCATTCTGCACATGCAGACTTAACTGACAGGAGTAATCACCGCTGGCTTCATCTGCCCATTTGACATCAATCATGTTGTCATTTTGCAGACGCTCATGGGCAATATTACGACAGTTGTTCTGATGAATCACCAGACCACGCCCCTTGCTGAGCTTGCCCACAATCTGGTCACCGGGAATTGGATGACAGCATTTAGCATAGGACACTACCATGCCTTCCGTACCCTGAATCGCCAATGCCGGTCGACCTGGCACTATATCCTGTTCATCCTGTTCATCTCCAGGGAACAGCCGCTTCAACACCAGACCGGCAGGGCGGTTACCCATACCGATATCTTCCAGCAACTGATTCAGTGAGCTAAAGCCATATTCCTGCAATAGCGGCTGATAGGTTTCTTCCGGCATTTCTTCCAGTGTAATATTTTTTTCCAGCAGCAGACGGGATAATAAACGACGGCCCTGGGCAATCGCATCTTCCGAGCGCGTATTTTTCAGGTAATTACGAATATTGCTACGCGCTTTTGCGGTCACCACAAAATCCAGCCAGCCGGGATTAGGGTGCGCCCCGGCAGAAGTGACCACTTCAACCGTTTGCCCACTGTATAATGGCGTATCCAGTGGTGCAAAACGGTGGTCTACCTTGCAGGCTACACAGGTGTGCCCGACATCTGTATGTACAGAATAGGCAAAGTCTATGGGTGTGGAATTTTTCGGCAGCTTTACAATATCGCCGCGTGGCGTGTACACATACAGCTCATCCGGGAACAGATCAACCTTAACATTTTCCAGAAACTCGACCGAGTCGCCGGCAGATTGTTGCATTTCCAGAATGCCGGTAAGCCATTCACGAGTGCGTCCACCCACATCAATGGAACTGCCATCACTGTTTTCCTTATACAGCCAGTGCGCAGCGATACCGGTTTCCGCAAATTTATCCATTTCCAGCGTACGAATCTGCACTTCGATTGGAATCGCATGGGGACCAAACAGAATGGTATGCAATGACTGATAACCGTTTTCCTTGGGTATCGCAATATAGTCCTTGAACTTGCCGGGAATCGGTTTGAACAAATTATGCACTGCGCCCAGCACACGGTAACAATCATCCACCGAATCCACAATCACTCGCATGCCATAGACATCGAAAATATTTTTATACGACAGGCTTTTCTGCCGCATTTTTTTGTAAATGCTGTAAGGGTGTTTTTTGCGTGCATTAATATCCGCGTCTATTTGCATTTCAGCCAGACGCGCAGTCAACGCATTATTGATTTTCTGCACCACTTCCTTGCGGTGTCCCGCCTGCTGCATCATCGCATGCTCAAGAATACGATAACGCATGGGGTGCATGGCATTAAATCCCAGGTCTTCCAGTTCAAGCCGCAGGGTATTAATGCCCAGCCGCCTGGCCAGTGGCACATAAATATCCAGGGTTTCGCGCGCAATGCGACGGCGCTTATCCGGCCGCATCACACCCAGTGTGCGCATATTGTGCAGACGATCCGCCAGCTTGATCAAGATCACGCGAATGTCTTTGGCCATGGCCATTAACACTTTCTGAATGTTAATCGCCTGCTGTTCTTTCTTGTTTTTGAATTTAAATTCGGTGAGCTTACTGACACCATCCACCAGTTCGGCCACATCATCACCAAAGCGATCCGCAACATCCTGCTTGGTAGCCAGGGTATCTTCAATCACATCATGCAGAATAGCCGCGCAGATGCTTTTTGAATCCATGTGCATTTCGGCCAGAATGCGTGCAACCGAAATAGGGTGGTAAATATAGGGTTCACCGGTTTTACGGTACTGACCCTCGTGCGCCTGCGCGCCGAAAAGATAGGCGCGGTACACGTCACGCACCTGATCCGGGTTCATATAGTCCTCGACTATACGACACAGATCAGAAATTAAAAACCGCGAGGGATCTGCGTATAGCTCCTTGACATCAACGGGGGTTTGATCGGGGCTAATGGCCATTTGGCAGATTACATTTCCAGGCTGATTTCAGCTTCAGAAATAGCCGATGGACGCATATTCAGTTCTTCTGTTTTTTCCAGCAATACTTCTGGACCAACCAGCCCATCTGCTATTTCGCGTAATGCCAGTACCGTTGGCTTGTCGTTTTCAATCGGCACCAGTGCATCAGAGCCCATGGCAATCTGACGTGCGCGCTTGGACGCCACCAGCACCAGGTGAAAACGATTATCAACGTATGGCAAACAATCTTCTACGGTTAAACGTGCCATTTTATTACCTCTTATTTCAATAAATCGATCAATAGCTTTTCCAGGTTACGTTGCTGATGCAACTGGCGTAACCGGTTAGCCGAAAAAATGCAGCGGAGTTCCTGTAACGCCGCATCAAAATCATCATTTACCAGCAGATAGTCAAACTCTGCATAGTGAGACATTTCATTGACTGCGTCGTTCATGCGCCGCTCAATGATCTCCTCGCTGTCCTGACCACGGTTATTCAGCCGCTGCTTCAGTGCGCCAAGTGACGGTGGCAGAATAAACACCGACACCGAGTCAGGAAACAGTTTGCGTACCTGACGGGCACCCTGCCAGTCGATCTCGAGGATGACATCATGGCCACTCAGTAACTGCTGTTCCACATGCTGCTGTGAGGTGCCATAGTAGTTATCGAACACCCTGGCATGCTCCAGAAATGCACTACTGTCCACCATCTCCAGAAACACATCCTTAGCCACAAAGTGGTAATCAACGCCGTCCTGTTCGCCGGGACGCATGGAGCGGGTGGTGTGAGAAACCGATACCACAATATGCTCATTGCCACTCACCAGTTCTCGCACCAGGCTGGTTTTGCCTGCGCCGGATGGTGCAGAAATGATATACAGCGTACCTTTACTCAAGTTGTCCCCTGTCTGAATCAGTCGTTTTAAACATCACGACCCGAGGCCAGTGCATAACCGGTTTACCCGGATGCACCCGCCTCAGGCCGTATACTTTGAGTCAATTCAATAGATCTATAAGAATAACCTATTTACGCAGATTTATCACCGACAAATACCGGCATTCTGCGCGATCCCCAGTGCCCCGCCTCTGCCTCAAACAGCCCCGGCAACTGCGTCCCACAGGCTTCACAGCAGCCTTTGGCGTCCAGCCCCCAGCGCCCCAGCTCGTACCAGTCCCGCTCGATCAACAGATGCCCGCAACTGTGACACCAGGTACTGCTGCCCTGCCTGTCATGCACATTGCCGGTGTAAACATAGTGCAGCCCGTGCCCCATGGCGATCTGTCGCGCGCGGCTGAGGGTTTCCGGCGGCGTTGGCGGCACATCCTGCATTTTCCAGTCAGGGTGAAAGGCACTGAAATGCAGCGGCACATCCGGCCCCAGCTTGTCCATCAGCCAGTCACTCATGCGGTGCAACTCATCATCGGAATCATTGTGCCCGGGAATCAGCAGGGTAGTGATTTCCAGCCACACATCGGTTTCATGCCGGACATACTGCAAAGTATCCAGCACCGGCTGCAGGTGCCCCCCGGTGAGTTTGTAGTAAAACTGCTCATCGAACGATTTCAGGTCGATATTGGCCGCATCCATCGCTGCGTAGAACTCCTTACGCGGCTCCTCACACACATAACCCGCGGTTACCGCCACCGAGTGTATACCCAGCTCACGACAGGCATTTGCCGTATCCACCGCGTATTCATGAAAAATCACCGGATCATTGTAGGTAAAGGCTATGCTGCGACAATTCAGCTCACGTGCACGCTGGGCGATGGTTCGCGGTGAGGCTTCCGAGGCCAGGATGTCGATTTCTCGGGACTTGCTCATATCCCAGTTCTGGCAAAACTTGCAGGCCAGATTGCACCCCGCGGTACCGAACGACAGCACGGGCGAGCCCGGCAGAAAGTGGTTCAGCGGTTTTTTCTCGATCGGGTCGACGCAGAATCCACTGGAACGGCCATAGGAAGTAAGCACGACCTGATTGTCCTGATTCGCGCGCACAAAACACAGGCCGCGCTGGCCTTCCTTCAGCTTGCAGTAACGCGGGCACAGGTCACATTGCACCCGGCCATCATCCAGCGGGTGCCAGTATTTGGTACTAACGGTATGCTTGTCCATGGTCATAAACCTCTTTGTTATGTTATAACAAAACCTACACATGTTGTTTGCAGCGCAATCTTTACGACTCTCACATATGGATAATAGCCATGTCTGACGAACATTTAAGTATTCGCCCTGCCGCCGTTGCCGGCATGTTCTATAGCGATGACCCAGCGCAACTGCGAGCCGATATCCTGCATTACCTCAAGGGTGCCAGGCGCCACATCTATAGTACGCCACCCAAGGCCATTATCGCACCCCACGCCGGTTACGTTTATTCCGGCCCTGTGGCGGCCAGCGCCTACGCACTACTCGAACCCCTGGCAGAAAAAATCAGACATGTGATCCTGCTGGGCCCATCACATCGCCTGGCCTTTCGCGGCATCGCCACACCCGATGCAGATATCTTTACCACGCCACTGGGCCAGGTCAGAATCAATCGCCAGTTTTGCCACACGGCCGAGCAATTCGACTTTGTACAGCCCATTCCTGCCGCCCATGCACAGGAACATTCACTGGAAGTACAGCTGCCGTTCCTGCAAACCCTGCTAACGGACTTTGACCTTACACCACTTGTTGTCGGCGACTGCCACCCCGGTGATGTCGCACAAGTACTGGACACACTGTGGGGCAGTGATGACACGCTGATCGTGATCAGTTCCGATCTCAGCCACTACCACAACTATGAAGTGGCACGACGACTGGATAGCAATACCTCGAAGGCGATTGAACAACTGCAGCCGGAAAATATTTCCTATGACGATGCCTGCGGCAGAACACCGCTTAACGGCCTGCTCACCCTGGCAAAACAGAAACAGCTGCAGATCGATACACTGGACCTGCGCAATTCAGGCGACACCGCCGGCAGCAGGGACCGTGTCGTAGGTTATGGTGCTTATGCCGTTCACTGAGCTGAACGATGATGATAAAAAAATTCTGCGTCAGGTAGCGCAGGATTCGATTCATTACGGCCTGCAACACCACAAACCTTTGCCGGTTAACTTAAGCGATTATAACGAGCCTCTGACCACCCAGGGCGCAAGCTTCGTGACACTTAATTTAAACCATCAATTGCGCGGCTGTATCGGCGCACTCGAAGCTTATCAACCACTGGTGAAAGACGTTGCCGATCATGCATTCGCCGCCGCCTTTCAGGACCCACGCTTTCCGCCGGTCACAGTCGATGAAGAACAGCATCTCGAACTGCATATTTCGGTTCTCAGCAAACCCGTACCGATTGAGTTCAGCGATGAAGAAGACCTGCTGACCAAAATAAAACCGGACATAGATGGACTGATACTTGAGGACAATTACCACAAGGGCACATTTTTACCATCGGTATGGGAACAACTAACAACACCCAGGGAATTTCTAAATCATCTGAAGCTGAAGGCCGGTTTAAGACAGGATGACTGGAATGAGGACATCCGGATCTATCGTTATCACACGATCAGCTTTTAGATAACCATACTCGACCTAAGCGTATGATTTAGCAGGCACGCTGTTGTCAGCTTATCTCGAACGCTCACCGCCAGCGTTATTTAATGTCACTGGCGGCAGCTTTTCTGTCGACTGATTTACTTGATTTTTACACTTTTCTTTTTCGCTTTGGCGGACTTTGGCATGGTTAATTCAAGCACCCCGTCTTTAAAACTGGCGTCGCACTTGTCCACATCCACTTCACAGGGTAAAGCCATGGTTCTGCTGAAAGAACCAGAGGAAATTTCCGAACGATAGTAATCACCCTTTTCTTCCTTGTGCTCAGCGTGAGTTGAACCCTTGATGGTGACATAGCTGTCATTTAACGAAACATCAATGTCTTCTTTTTTAACGCCGGGCAACTCGGCCTTGAGCACCACGTCATTGCCGCGATCAACAATGTCCACCTTCGGTGTTCTGCCTTCGAACGGCATAGGCAATGCGCCCTCTTTATTATTGCCCCATAACTGTTTCAACCAGTTATTGGAAAACGCCTGTTCGAAACGCCGTTCCATATCTTCCAGGCGCGACAGCACCTGTGATGAAAATGACAGCTCATTACTGTCCTGTTTAACCATGGGGGTAACATTGGTCTTCTTGCTTGCTTTTGTCATTTGAACTCTCCTTGAAATAAAACATTATTGAAACAATTCAATCAAAAATCATTCTCTACCTTAAATCAGGATAGACGCCCATTCTAGTACACATTGATTGCAATTTTTTGACTATTATCAAAGTCAAACCCACTTCCTGATCACAATTTTTTATCAGTTAGTTGACCCGATAATCCTCTCTAATCAGCAACCACAGAATCAGGGTAGCCTGGCGACGCCTGCTAATCCAGGGCTGCATTTGCATTGCTAACAACGCTATGACCTTATTCTGTAACCATGGAAAAATATTGAACGCATTACACCAGCCCGGCATTGAGCGCGAGCAATGTAAATGAGCTGGGGTTTTGTTGCGCATATTGAATGCACTGAACTGACAACCGATTGGCTTATAGTTGATTCGCTGACGCGATAGTTCGGGCCACGCCCTGACCAACAAGGTCGCTACGGTGACGTTAATTCCAGGAACCGGAGTGACCGGCGTGTTATCAAGGCTCGCTTAATAGTCTCGATCGACCGAATACCGGGCGAGGGTAATCATCGCGGCCTTGTAATCCGATTCCGGTAGATGCTGCAACTGCTGAATCGCCAGCTCGGCTTCCTGCCGCGCGGTCTGCTCGGTGTATTCAATCGCGCCGGTATGCCTGATTGCATCCATTACCTGTTCCAGGTACTCCAGCCCGCCTTCCTCAATTGCCTTGCGCACAATCGCCGACTGCTCCGCCGTGCCATTGCGCATAGCATAGATCAGCGGCAGTGTTGGTTTACCTTCCGCCAGGTCATCCCCCACGTTCTTGCCCATTTCTTCACTGGAGGAGCTGTAATCCAGTACATCATCTATCAGCTGAAAGGCGGTGCCCAGGTGCATGCCATAACTGGCCATGGCATTTTCCTCATCCTGCGGGCGCTGGCACAATACCGCCCCGAGGCGAGTCGCGGCCTCGAACAGCTTGGCGGTTTTTGCATGGATCACATCCAGGTAGCGCTGCTCGGTGGTGTCTGCGTCGTTGCAGTTCATTAACTGCATCACCTCACCCTCGGCAATCACATTGGTGGTTTCCGCGAGTATCTGCATAATCCGCATGCTGTCCACATCCACCATCATTTCAAAGGCGCGGGAATAGAGGAAATCTCCCACCAGCACACTCGCAGCATTGCCGAACAGCGCATTGGCGGTTTCCCGACCACGCCGCATATCCGACTCATCCACCACATCATCGTGCAGCAGGGTAGCGGTGTGGATAAATTCGATAATCGCCGCCAGGGTGTGGTGGTGCTCACCCTGATAACCATAGGCCTGGGAGGCCAGCAGGCTCAGCAATGGCCGCAGTCGTTTGCCGCCTGAATTGACGATGTAATGGCTGAGCTGATTCACCAGCACCACTTCAGATGACAGGCGTTGCTGAATCACCGCATCCACGGCGTTCATATCATCAGCCATCAGGGTCTTTATTGTATCTATCTGCATATTCGGGACGGGCTGCGCACTTGCGTTATGAAGGTGCGAATTATGGTGTATCATCTGCAAAGTCACAAGCCAAGGGCGGTATTTAGCCGATTATGGCGGGTTTCAGTGCCCGTCGGGATGGGAAATCCCCCGTTTGCTGGAATTATTTCACCGCTTTCGTCCGCAAACTGGCGTTTTAAGCACTTTTTAGCTTGTGAGTTGGCGCTGAAGTCGCTACAATTCCCGCCCTTTCCGAAAACAGATTTTTTTGTACGTAACATTGGGAGTTATCCGGTATGTACGCTGTAGTCAAAACCGGTGGTAAACAATATAAGGTTGCCCAGGACGAATATCTTAAGGTTGAAAAACTGGAAGGTAACGAGGGTGACACCATTGAGCTGGACCAGGTTCTTATGATCGCTGATGGCGATAAACTGAAGATTGGCAGCCCAATGATCGACGGTGGCAAGGTAACGGCCACTATTCTATCTCATGGTCGCCATAAAAAAGTTGAGATCATGAAATTCCGCCGTCGTAAACATCATCAGAAACGCACAGGTCATCGTCAGTATTACACTGAGATTAAAGTAACCGGAATCAATGGCTAAGCCATCTGGTTTGTAACGGTTAACCTGTAAACAAGAGGATACTAAAATGGCACATAAAAAAGCCGCCGGTAGTACGCGTAACGGTCGCGAGTCAGAAAGTAAACGCCTTGGCGTTAAAATGTTTGGTGGTCAGTCTGTACTGGCTGGCAACATTCTGGTTCGCCAGCGTGGCACCAAGTTTCACCCAGGCACAAACGTAGGCATCGGCCGCGATCACACCCTGTTTGCAAAAGCAGAAGGTACCGTGGTATTTGAGACCAAGGGTCCCAATAACCGCAAAACCGTGAGTGTTGTGGCTGCATAAAGCTTCCGGCTTTAGCTAACCCAAAAAGCCTCGTCCCGGGATTCACCTGAGACGGGGCTTTTTTCGTTATACATCCGGCACTGTTGTCCCTCTGCTGCTACCCCCCGGGGAAGACAGTGGGCCAGGGACTTGCTAAATTAGCCTGTAAAAGCCTGTTTCTACCACCGATTTTCCGACGAGTTGAATAGTACATATGCGTTTTGTAGACGAAACCAAAATCAAGGTCATAGCCGGCGACGGCGGTAATGGCGTGGTCAGCTTCAGGCGCGAGAAATTCATCCCCCGTGGCGGTCCTGACGGTGGCGACGGCGGCGACGGCGGCAGCGTCTACCTGGTGGGCAGTCACGACCTGAATACCCTGTCCGATTTCCGCACCATCCGCACCTATACCGCACAGCAGGGCAAGAAGGGGTCCGGTCGCAATATGACCGGCAAGAAGGGCGATGACCTGCTTGTGCCGGTGCCTAACGGCACACTGGTTTACGATGAGAATACCGGTGAGCTGATCGGTGACATTACCGAACACGGACAGAAACTGCTGGTAGCACAGGGCGGCTGGCACGGCCTGGGCAACACCCGTTTTAAAAGCTCGGTAAACCGCACCCCGCGCCAGTGCACCGAGGGCACCCCCGGCGAGCGACGCGAGTTGCGGCTGGAGCTGAAGGTACTGGCGGATGTCGGCCTGCTGGGCCTGCCCAACGCGGGCAAGTCGACACTGATTCGCGCCGTATCCCACGCCCGTCCCAAGGTGGCGGATTACCCGTTCACCACGCTGCACCCGAATCTGGGCGTAGTGGATATAGATGCCAATCGCAGCTTTGTGATTGCCGACATCCCCGGCCTGATTGAAGGCGCGGCGGAAGGTGCCGGACTGGGTATCCAGTTCCTCAAGCACCTGAGCCGCACGCGCATCCTGCTGCATGTGGTGGAGATTGCCCCCTACGACCAGTCGGATCCGGTGGACAGCGCCAACAAGATCCTGCATGAACTGGAAAAATACAACCCGGCAATGCTGGATGAACCACGCTGGCTGGTACTGAATAAAATCGACCTGCTGCCGGAAGACGAAGCCAATGCAGTGTGTGATGATATTATTCAGCGCATGAACTGGCAGGGACCGAGCTATCGTGTCTCCGCCGTACAGAAACAGGGTACGCAGGCCCTGGTTTTCGACATTATGAACTACCTGGAAGAGCAACGGGAAATTGAAAACACGCCAACAGTTAGCTGATACCACCCGCTGGGTGGTCAAGATCGGCAGCTCGCTGGTCACCGACGATGGCCGGGGACTTGATGCGGATGCCATTAAAAACTGGACCGCCCAGATTGCCCAGCTGAGACAGCAGGGCAAGCAGATCATCCTGGTGTCCTCCGGCGCGGTCGCCGAGGGCATGGTGCGCCTTAACTGGGACAAACGCCCGAGCGCACTGCACGAGCTGCAGGCCGCCGCCGCGGTGGGCCAGATGGGCCTGGTGCAAACCTATGAATCCTGCTTTAAAACCCACGGCATCCTCAGTGCACAGATCCTGCTCACCCACGATGACCTGTCTGACCGACGTCGTTACCTGAATGCCCGCAGCACCCTGCGCTCACTGCTGGAACTGGGGGTGATTCCGATTATCAACGAGAATGACACTGTCGCCACCGACGAAATCCGTTTTGGCGACAATGACACCCTGGCGGCACTGGTGGCCAACCTGGTAGAAGCGGAGACACTGATTATTCTCACCGACCAGCAGGGTCTGTTCAGCGAAGACCCACGCAAAAACCCCGATGCGGAATTTATCAGCACTGGCCAGGCCAATGATGCCAGCCTGCACCGCATGGCCGGCAGCACCGGCGGCGCGCTGGGTCGTGGCGGCATGAGCACCAAGCTGGGCGCGGCACAGCGTGCCGCCCGCTCCGGCACCGCCACCCTGATTACCAGCGGCCGCAGCCAGGACGCCCTGCTGGCAGTGGCTCGCGCCGAACAGCGCGGCACCCTGCTGTTGCCTGACAAAGAACCGGTGGCCGCACGCACGCAGTGGCTGGCCAGCCACCTCAAGGTAAGCGGCCAGTTACAGCTGGACGAAGGCGCCAGCCGGGTGCTGATGGAATCAGGCAGGAGCCTGCTGCCGGTGGGTGTAACCTCGGTCAGTGGTAATTTTGTCCGCGGCGAAATGGTGGCCTGCCTGAACCATCAGGGGGTGGAAATTGCCCGCGGCCTGGCCAATTACAATGCGATTGAAGCGGCTAAAATCTGTGGCAGGGCCTCCTCGGATATCGAGCAGATACTCGGCTATGTGGACGAGCCGGAGCTGATTCACCGCGACAACCTGGTTTTACTTTAAACCGGCACCCGCGCAGCCCTGCGGCAGCGCCTGTTAAGCCTCTCTCCTGTTTATCACAGGCACAAAAAAACCGGCCCGGATAAGTCTATCCGGGCCGGTTTTTTACGCCATGCTTAAAGCCGAAGCTTTATGCCATCGCGCGAATGCGTGAGTTCAAACGGCTCTTATGGCGAGATGCTTTGTTTGCATGCACCAGACCTTTGTTGCACATACGATCAATCACAGGCACTGCCTGCTTGTATGCTTCTTGTGCCGCCGCCTTATCACCAGAATCAATGGCATAGACCACTTTCTTTACGAAAGTACGGTACATGGAAGCCATACCAACATTACGGGTACGACGCTTCACTGCCTGACGGGCGCGTTTTTTTGCTTGTGGTGAATTAGCCAATGGTATCGTCCTAAAAATTTCTAAACAAACATATATATACAGGGGCGCAGATTCTTCCAGTTTATGCCCGACTTGTCAAGCCCGGTGCTGCCTGTTTTCTATACAATCTCGGCGCAGCATATAACTGACGCGAGCCAGTTCGGACTAAATGCTTCAAATCGTTTATGATTCGCTATAATTTCAGGCGCAAATAACTCGACAATAATGACTATGGAACAAAAACCTGCCTTCAGAGTTCATCTGGGGGACCCCATTCAGCTGCAGTTTATACCGGATGACGGCCGTGATCGACTCACCGCACGGGTCATCGGTCACTCTCCCGGCAACAGCCTGATTATCAGCGCCCCCCGGGTCAATGGCAAGCTGACCTATCTCAAGGAACACCAGCCGTTTATTGTGCGCATGATGCAGGGTAACGATGTCTACGGCTTTGAATCGACGGTGCTGAAATATTACAACTCACCCTTTCCCCATGTACACCTGCGTCACCCTAAAGACATTGAGCGCATTACCGTGCGCGGCTCGCGACGGGTGGACACCGAACTGCTGGTGCTGGTACAACCGGCAGCTGACCCGGATCGCTCACTCTCCGCGTCTATGCTCAATAGCAGCGCCACCGG
>JBFFND010000004.1:0-20224 GCA_041563375.1 Gammaproteobacteria bacterium
ATGTGTTTCAACAAAACGAACAGGACGGCCGTCATCCACATCATGTCAGCATCCCGCGCAAGGACCTGGAGTTTGCATTGAAAGCAATGCGCTCTTTTGCGGATGTTTCTGAAATTGAACTGGAAAAAATCTATGAGGCGGCCACCCGGCACAAACAGCAGCGCCATCTACAGGCCGGTGATATTAAGGTTGGGCATTTTTACCTGCACGGAAAGAATGATGCGAAAGGCCTGGTGCGACAGGTAATCAGTGTTTCGAATGACGGGCTGGTTACCTACAGTAATCTCAGCGGATCAAGACAGGGAACCACAGCAACCCTGCCGATTGACATATTTGCCCGCTGGGCAAAACATGAAGTGATTCAGACTGATAACGGCTGGACAATTGCCGCAAGCAACAAAAGATGAAGCGCCGTTAATCGCCCAGGTAACGCTGCCGTTTAGTTTGCTTTAGATAGTTCAGGTCAACCACTACCAGCCCATCGACGCAGTTGGAAAATGACTCGTCGATATTAAAATCAACAAACTGCACCCCACCCGGCTCGCAGATTTCCGAATACTGTTTATACAGCACCGGGATCACTGCATTATTTTCAGCCAGGTTTGTCTTTAACTGTTTGAACGCCTCGGTGTAATCCATATCGGTATAGAGATCTTCATCTGTACCCTGATACGGCAGTCTGGCCACCGCCCAGTGTTCACTCGCCGCGAAATATTTTTTATACAGCGTGACAATCTGGCACCTGGATTTTTCTGCATAACTGTTACTCAGGCTCACCGGCCCCAGCAGATAACGGATTTCCGGGCAGGTTTTCAGATAGGCGCCAATGCCATACCATAAATAGTCCAGGCTGCGTTTGCCCCAGTATGCTGGCTGCACAAAACTCCGCCCCAGTTCAACCGCCTGCGCCAGATAAGGCTGTGCCCCTGGCTGGTAGTCAAACAGTGTACTGGTATAAAGCGCCGGTACACCCTGTTGCTCAATCAGCGACGCGGTTTTTATCAGCCGGTAGGCACCAACCAGTTGCAGTGCCTGGTCATCCCACAGAATGATGTGATCATAGAGTGCATCATAGCGGTCGATGTCACGGCGTTTGCCGGTGCCCTCTCCCACCGCACGAAAACTGATTTCACGTAAACGTCCCATTTCACGCATGACGGCAGAGTCGCCCTGATAGCGGTACAGGTAAATGCGTTTATTATCCGCGGTACGTCCCAGCATCTGGCAGTCGGCCAGTTCATCCCGTAACTGTTGCGTGGACTCGGGATGTGCGATCATTTCGATGTCATCGGCGAAACAGGCTTCACCTTTATTTTTCTGCAGCTTGTACACATGACGCCTGAACAGTTTCGATCGGGCTTTCAGATCCATCGGCAGGCCATCGTACTGTTCAAAACTGATCGGCTTACCGATTGAAAACTGAATACCCCGGGTGGCCTGTTTGAACATTTCACGCACCAGCCACAATGTAGAAACCGGTTTTGCCAGCATCGACAGGCTGTAGAAGAAAATCGAATTACGCGCGTTAACAAAGACGGGTAATATCGGTGAACGGGTTTTTGTAGCAAAGCGCAGAAAGCCGCTGTTCCATGCGCAATCCTTGATACCCTTCGCGCTTAAACGGGACACCTGGCCCGCGGGAAAGATAATCAGCGCACCTTCATTATTCAGATGCGATTCAATTGCACGGATACTTTGCCGGGCGGTTTTTGAGGTGTTGTTATCAACCGGTAGCAACAGGGGATGGAGTGGCTTTACCGCCATCAGCATTTCATTGGCAACCACCTTCACATCACTGCGCACTTCGGAGATCATTTTAAGCAGGCTCAGGCCATCCAGGCTGCCCACCGGATGATTGGCAACTATCACCACCCGTCCGCTTACCGGGATACGTTCTTTCTCACGGCTTTTTACCGTGTAGCTGTAATCGAAGTAGTCCAGTACCTGGTCTATAAAATCGAAACCTTTCAGATATGGATAATTGCTTTCGAATCGTTTAAATTCAGACTCATGAAACAGCTTGCGTAAAAACGCCACTGTGGGTCGAGTTAACAACGGGCGCTGGGAAACAAAGCGTGGAAATTTTTCTGCGACAAGTGTTTCGACTGAAATCATGGTATAGCCCTCCGGTTGTCAGGACTTTAGGCGACATTGATGACAGTGTTATGACAGTTTTATTTCATTTTTTCGACGCGGCTATTTGAGCCTGGCAAACGCTGATAAGGATTTACGCATGCTGCAACTACAACAATCCCTGCAACACTGGAACAGTGATCAGTTTGCACAGGTGTTCAAAGCCGAGCTGGCCGCACAGAACAAGGACGATCTACCATTGCAGCAGAACCTGAGTTACAGCAGTTATGTCAGTGATGAACCGGTATCTGCGGTGATCCTCAAACGCCGTGAAAACGATGACTGCTATATTGTTGACGCCAGTATTTTCTACAGCGGCATTATCGCCGGTTGCAGTTGCGCCGATGACCCCACGCCACTGGATTTACACAATGAAGCCTGTGATCTGACCTTCTATATCGACAGCCACAGCGGAGAGACC
This sequence comes from Gammaproteobacteria bacterium, assembly GCA_041563375.1. Classification (GTDB taxonomy): domain Bacteria; phylum Pseudomonadota; class Gammaproteobacteria; order SZUA-229; family SZUA-229; genus SZUA-229. The sequence goes on from JBFFND010000004.1 coordinate 2,555, forward strand.
CATGTCGAGGCGCGTCACAGCGAACCTTAAGACAGCTATTACCCTGCTCAGATAAGGCAAATACGCCACTGGCATCTCAACCCCGTTACCGCTAAAATTGCACGCCTGTTAAAACACACATCAAGAGACCGTTTGTAATGGGCCGAAGTTTCGAAAACCGCAAAGCCTCCATGGCGAAAACCCAGGGTGCAAAAGCCAAGCTGTACTCCCGCTATGGTAAGGAAATCTATATTTGTGCAAAAAATGGCGGGGTCGATCCGGATGCCAATCTTGCGCTGCGTCGGCTGATTGAAAAAGCCAAAAAGGAGCAGGTGCCGGCCCATGTAATCGAAAATGCGCTGAAAAAAGCCCAGGGTGGCGCCGGCGAGGATTTTGTTGCCGCACGCTACGAAGGCTTTGGCCCCGGTGGCTGTATGGTCATTGTGGACTGCCTTACCGACAACAATAACCGCACCTATACCGATGTGCGCCAGTGTTTCGTGAAAAACGATGCCAAGATCGGCGCCCCGGGCGCAGTGTCCCACATGTTCGACCATCTGGCATTATTCGCCTTTAAACACGATGATGAAGAAGCCATACTGGACATCCTGATGTCCGCCGATGTGGATGTCACCGACATCGAAAGCGAGGACGGCATGATCACCGTGCTGGCCCCGCACACCGAATTTAACAAGGTACGCACCGCGCTCACCGAGGCCATCCCGGAGATAGACTTCGAAATGGACGAGATCACTTTCCTGCCGCAGACCCACACCCTGGTCAGTGGCGAGGATGTGGACAGCTTTGATAACTTTATCGCCGCACTGAATGATTGCGATGACGTGCAGAACATTTATCACAATGCCGAATTTGAATAACCAGGTACGCCTCAGCCTATGTCGTCAACCGACCCCAAGTCGTTAATACACAGGCTACAGCTTATTCTCCCCCAGGAAGCTGTACTCCACCAGGCAGAAGATCTGCGACCCTATGAATGCGACGGGCTTTCCGCCTATCGGCAGCTGCCGCTGGTGGTCACCCTGCCTGAAACCATCGAACAGGTTCAGTCCATAATGCGCCTGTGCGATGAACTTGAGGTGCCTGTGGTGGCCCGTGGCGCAGGCACCGGCCTGTCCGGCGGCGCCTTGCCACACAACGACGGCGTGCTGCTCAGCCTGGCCAAATTCAGAAAGATCCTTGATATCGACCCGGTGGAACGCATTGCCGTGGTGCAGCCGGGGGTGCGTAATCTGTCCATTTCCGAAGCCGCCGACCCCCATGGCCTGTATTATGCCCCCGACCCCTCATCCCAGATCGCCTGCACCATCGGCGGCAATATCGCGGAAAACTCGGGTGGAGTGCACTGCCTGAAGTACGGTCTCACCGTGCACAATGTCAAACAACTGAAAATGGTCACCATGAGTGGCGAGCTGATCACCCTCGGTGGCAGTGGCCTGGATGCCCCCGGCTACGACCTGCTGGCGCTGATGACCGGTTCCGAAGGCATGCTGGGAGTGATTGTCGAGGCCACGGTGAAGCTGCTGCCCAAACCACAGATCGCACGGGCGCTGCTCGCTGCCTTTGTTGATGTGGTGAAGGCCGGTGAGGCGGTGGGCAGCATTATCTCCGCCGGGATTATTCCCGCCGGCCTGGAAATGATGGACAAACTGGCGATCCAGGCCGCTGAAGCCTTTGTTAATGCCGGCTACCCGCTGGATGCAGAAGCCATTCTGCTGTGCGAACTGGACGGTGGTGAGGCCCAGGTGATCGATCATGTCGAACGGGTGCGCGAGCTGCTACTCGCACACGGCGCCACCGAGGTACGGGTGGCAAAAGACGATGAAGAACGCATGACCTTCTGGAAGGGGCGCAAGGCGGCCTTCCCTGCAGTGGGTCGTCTCTCACCGGACTACTACTGCATGGATGGCACCATTCCCCGCAAGCACCTGCCGGATGTGCTGCGGCAGATGGGCGAACTCTCCGCCGAATATAATCTGCCGGTGGCCAATGTCTTCCACGCCGGTGACGGCAATCTGCACCCGCTGATTCTCTATGATGCCAACAAACCGGGGGAGCTGGAACGCACCGAGGAGTTGGGCGGCAAGATCCTCGAGCTGTGTGTCAGGGTCGGCGGCAGCATCACCGGCGAACACGGCGTGGGCATGGAAAAAATCGGCCAGATGTGTGTGCAGTTCGCCTCCAGCGAACTGGAGCAGTTTCACGCGGTAAAAGCGGCATTTGACCCCAAAGGCCTGCTAAACCCCGGCAAGGCAGTGCCTACCCTGCACCGCTGCGCCGAATTCGGTGCCATGCATGTACATCACGGCCAGCTGCCCCACCCCGAACTGGAGCGCTTCTAATGGCACGGATTCAGGACCAGGACGCCACGCAACAACTGCAGGCGCAGGTACGCGAAGCCTGTGAATCAAAAAGCCCGCTGCGCATCTGTGGCAATGACAGCAAGGATTTCTACGGCCGCGCGGTACAGGGTGATGCGCTGGAGATGAACCAGCATACGGGCATTATCAGTTACGAGCCCACCGAGCTGGTGATTACCGCCCGTGCCGGCTGCCGCTTAAGCGAAATCGAAGCGCTGCTGGCAGAACACGGCCAGATGCTGGGTTTCGAGCCACCGCATTTTGCTGACAATGCGACCCAGAATGGCAGCCAGGGTCGTAGCATCGGTGGCAGCCTGGGCGGCACCATTGCCACAAACTTTTCCGGTCCGCGGCGCCCCTATACCGGTGCCGCACGGGATTATGTGCTGGGCAGCCGTATTATCAACGGCAAGGGCGAGGTGCAGAAATTCGGCGGTGAGGTGATGAAAAACGTCGCCGGCTATGATGTCTCGCGGCTGATGTGCGGTGCTTTGGGCACGCTGGGGGCGATACTGGATGTCTCGCTCAAGGTGATACCCCTGCCGGAAGCCGAGCACAGTTTCAGCCTGGAATGCGGCGCGCAACAGGCGCTGGACCATATGCACCAGTGGATGCAGCAATCCCTGCCGTTGTCCGCCAGTGCCTATCACAATGGCCGTTTGTATGTACGCCTCGCCAGCAATGAAGCGGCAATTAAACAGGCACGCCAGCAGATCGGCGGCGATTCAGTGGATAACGACTTCTGGCGGCAATTAAAAGAGCAGCAGCTGGATTTCTTCAATAGCGAACTGCCACTCTGGCGATTATCCCTGGCCTCCAGTGCGGCACCGCTGAACCTGCAGGGCGATACGCTGTATGACTGGGGCGGCGCACTGCGCTGGTTGCGCAGCGACGCCTCGGCGGACAAAATCCGTCACGCGGTGGAGGCTCAGGGCGGGCATGCCATTCTGTTTAAAAATAACCCGGGCAGGGTCGAGCCGTTTCATGAGCTCAACCCCGGGGTACTGGCCCTGCACCGTCAGTTAAAACAGGCCTTTGATCCCGCCGGTATTCTCAACCCACAACGCATGTATGCGGAAATCTAGCCAGGTCATGCCATGCAAACCCGATTAAGCAGCGAATATCTGAACACAGCGCAGGGCCAGCAGGCTGACCAGATCCTGCGCAGCTGTGTGCACTGCGGTTTCTGCACCGCCACCTGCCCCACCTACCAGCTACTGGGTGATGAACTGGACAGCCCCCGGGGTCGAATTTACCTGATCAAGCAGATGCTGGAAGGCGAAGTGGCCACGGAAAAAACCCGTACCCACCTGGATCGCTGCCTCACCTGCCGCGCCTGCGAAACCACCTGCCCGTCCGGTGTAGAGTACGGCAAGCTGGTGGACATTGGCCGTGAAGTGGTGGAGCAACAGGTGCCCCGTTCATGGCTGGAACGTGGCAAACGCTACCTGTTACGCCAGGTCATACCCCACCCGAAGCGCTTTGCCCTGCTGCTCAAGCTGGGGTTGCTGACAAAACCGCTGCTACCTGCGGCCTTACAGAAAAAAATTCCACAGCCCCAGGCAAAATCCCCCTGGCCAGCGAAACCGGCAACACGCCGCATGCTGGTGCTCAGTGGCTGCGCGCAGCAGGTGGTGACGGCACAGACCAATATCGCCGCCGCACGCATTCTCAACCGCCTCGGCATCGAACTGCTGCAGGAACCCAGAGTAGAATGCTGTGGCGCGGTCAGCCAGCACCTGTCTGCCACGGACGAAGCGCGGAAAGTTATCCGCCACAATATCGACCGCTGGTGGCCATACATCGAACAGGGCATAGAAGCGATTGTGATCACTGCCAGCGGCTGCGGGGTCATGGTTAAGGATTATGCGCATCTGATGGCGGACGATGCCGACTATGCGGATAAGGCGCAAAAGGTCAGCGAGCTGGCCCGCGATATCAGCGAAATTCTCGCCAGGGAAGACCTGTCGGCATTACCCGGACCGCAAAGCGGACAGCGCATTGCCTTTCACAGCCCCTGCACCCTGCAACATGGCCTGCAGCTTAACGGCGTGGTGGAAAACATACTGCAACAGGCCGGGTTTGAACTGACCCGAGTGGATGACTCGCACCTGTGCTGCGGTTCCGCCGGCACCTATTCGATTCTGCAGCCGGAACTGTCCCGCCAGCTGCTGCACAACAAGCTGGATAACCTGCAACGGCCGCAACCGGAACTGATTGCCACCGCCAATATCGGTTGCCAGATGCATCTGGGTACACAGGCCGAAGTGCCGGTTATACACTGGCTGGAATTGCTTGATCAGGCCACGAGCAAATCATGATGTCACAAGTGGTTTTCCCCGCCATTCTACAATTCACCGATGACGATGAATTATTCTATGTAGCGGACGAAGCGCGATTAGTGAGTGAACTGCAGAATCATCACCAGGCAAGCCCTCCGCAACTGATCGACCACACGGGCCGACAGTTCACCGTCAACAGCCTGCCCTCCAGCCCCCTGGCCAGTCATTTCAACGGGCAGATTTCATTGCCCGAGTTTAACCAGCTGGTACGTAAACACCTGGTGGCCCGTCAGCAGTGCTGTGTGCTGAAAATCGACATTGAAACTCTTGCCCAGGGATTTGAGCTGGTTCAACAAACTGTCGACAGTGATTAATCGTTCACAATACGGTCACCTGCCTGAGAGATAGTCGTCATAAATACGCCATGGTGCACGACTTTGTGTGATTCAGCTCTCTATTTGCGATACCCGCCTTGCTGTTTGCTTGCCTATCCCCCGGTCTGTGCTTGAATAGGGCATTCAATAACAATTGATAAGTGCCTCGAACATAAGGACATATTCATCAGCATGACTTATAAAGCAGGGCTCCATGAAAAAATTAGCACAGCGATTATTTAATAAAAAACAGGAAGAACACTTTATCACTGCCGAAGGCACCGAAGTGAAGATTCTGTTCTCCTCGGAAAACCCTTCCTTGCTGGGTAAAACCATGCAACCCACCGCAATCGAACTGTCTCCCCGGGGTTTACGCATTGAAGTGTCCAGTGCAATTGCTATCGATTCGGTGCTGGATGTACAGGTCAAACTGCCCAACAGTCCGCGCACCTATAACCTCACCGGCAATGTACGTTATCGCCTGCCCTCCAGGCAGGGACATTACCATGTGGTGCTGGTGCTGCGTGAGCGCAGCGATATACGCTCTGACCTGAAAGCCTGGAAAGCCAACTTCGAACAGAACTTTCAATATTCAGCCGCGGTGTAAGGCTGAAATTTTACTGGCCATCATCGTTCAATAAGCAAGCCACTATTTTACCGCCAGAACGGATATAATATTCCAGCCGGTCACGCTTGATGTCTGGCTGGAAATTCCGTAACCCAGGTAAAACTATTGACTGCGAAGCTCGACCAACCCGATTCCGACACCGTGATTGCGCAGACCCGCTGCTGGCTTGAGTCGGTGATTATTGAACTCAACTTCTGCCCGTTTGCCAAACGCGAACATGTCCGAGACAGTATCCGTTACACGGTCAGTGATCAAACCGATCTGGCGCTCGCACTTCAGGACGTGAGCGATGAACTGCAGTACCTGGACCAGCAGCCGCAAATCGAAACCACACTGTTGATTTTTCCCTGGGGCTTTGCCGAGTTTAATGATTTTCTTGAACTAATTGAAATGGCCGATCAACTGATCGACCAGCTCGGTTACCGCTCGACCTACCAGCTGGCCCACTTCCATCCAGACTACTGTTTCGCGGGTTCTGATGATGAGGATGCAGCCAATTACACCAACCGCTCCCCCTGGCCCACCCTGCACCTGTTGCGCGAAGCCAGCCTGCAACAGGCGATTGACCGTTACCCCGACACCAGCCAGATTCCCGACAACAATATCAGCAAGGCCCGTGAGATGGGCAAACCGTCGCTGCAGGCCCGACTGCAACAATGCATGGCTGCACAGGGTAAAAAATCATGAGTGAAATCACGCTGAGCCAGCTGATGATCTATCCGGTCAAGTCCTGTGCCGGCATCAATCTGCAAAGCGCAGACACCAGCCCGTTTGGCCTGCAGTACGACCGACGCTGGATGCTGGTGGATACCAATGGTGTGATGCTTACCCAGCGCCAGCATCCACGCATGTGCCTGATTCAACCCACACTGGACAATGATCAGCTCAGCCTGAGTGCACCGGGCATGGATCAACTGCACGTTACCCAGGGCACACTGAAAATAGCGGTGTCTGTGTGGGAAGATCAGTGCGACGCAGTGGACTGTGGTGATCAGGCCGCCGCCTGGCTAAGCGAGTTTATGGGCCTGCCGACCCGGCTGGTATACTTTGCCGAGGATGAAGTCCGCCAGGTGGATCTAAGCTATGCACAGCCAGGGGATATCACCGCCTTCAGTGATGGCTTCCCCTATCTGCTGATTTCACAGGCCTCGCTGGATGCACTGAACAGCCGTCTTCAGCTGCCGGTAGAGATGCGCCGTTTTCGGCCTAACCTGGTGGTTGAAGGTTGCGAAGCCTTTGCAGAAGATCAGTGGCAAAGCCTGCTGATCGGGGATGTGACATTCCGGCGGGTTAAACCCTGTAGCCGTTGCGTAATTCCGTCGATTGATCCGACCACCGCGGAAAAGAACCCCGAAGTGGTAAAAGCACTGGCAAGTTTTCGTAGAATCGAAAAACGGGTGTTATTCGGACAGAACCTGACTGCCAGCGGCCAGGGCACATTGCATACCGGCATGACGGTCAGCTTATTCGATACGCCCTGAGTTATTCAGCGCCGACCTGGGGGTACCCTAGACTTCCGGGCCAAGAATATAACTCACTTCCTCAAAACCCATATCCTCCAGCTCTTCCATCAGGTCCTCCCAGCTGTAGTCCGGTACATTGTCTTCTGCACGGGCAATCGCACCGGTCGCGGCGCGGTACACCTCATGGGCTTCATAGTCCTCTGGAATCTTTAATAAACGGATTTTGCCGGCATCCTTGCTGGGTAGTATCATTAATTTATCAGTCATGGTGTTGGTCGCATTCACGGGTCTGTGTTAAACAGGTTTCAGGCTGGATAGATCGGCGGGCGTCAATCCCGACAAGGCCAGCTGAAGCCAGGCATTTTTTTGCAGTGCAGTGATTTACAAAACTGTAAAACCACCCACCGCAAACAAAACTCAGATTAAGATAATCGGATAACTAGCTGGTTGCAACAGAATCGATGCAACCATTTAAGCCATACAGGCTCTATATGTACAATGGCTCAATGGTTATACATAAAATGACTCTACAGCTGCACGGGTCTAACGGCTAATGTACCACAGCAACAGATGACCCGAGTAGAAAACAACCGCCTATGATAAAACGACTCTCACTGATTCTATTACTAGTAACGCCCTTTCACAGTCTGCCGCTGTCAGCCGAATCGGTGCAGTCCCTGCCCGCATACAGCACGCAGTTTGATGAAGCGCGCGATCCGTTCGAGGATGGTGCCGCGGCGATTCAACTGGCGAGCCAGACCAACCGACGGATTCTAATTGACCTGGGGGGCGACTGGTGCGCCTGGTGCCAAAAAATGGATGCCTTTTTTGATGCCAACCCGGATATCAAACAACGACTGCACCAGACCTTTGTGCTGCTCAGGGTCAATGTCAGTGACGCCAATCCGAACAGCGAATTTCTCAGTGCATTTCCCAAACCCCTGGGCTATCCCCATATGTATGTTTCGGATAAAAACGGAAGCGTGCTATGGTCACAGGACACCGCCGAATTCCTGAAAGAAGGCGAGTATAACCGTGAAGCCTTTACCTCCTTTTTCAATCGCTGGCAGACTCAAAATGATTAAACCGGATCATTCTCTACTACAACTCAATCGCCGACAGTTTGTGCAGCTACTCAGCAGCAGTGCACTGTTCGCACCGGGGCTGGCCAGCGCCGCACAGATTGCACAAGCAGTGCGGGATCCGGCCTATCAGAATCTAGCAGACCCCTGGCTGACCATCGCCGAAGTACAGCAGCACCTGCTGCCGGCAGATGCACAATCGCCGGGGGCCGAGCAGATCGGCGCACTGAACTTTCTGCAGACCATGCTGCAGGTGAATAATGACCCACAGGAATCTGAATTTATCCAGCAGGGTGTGGACTGGTTAAACCAGCTGGCGAATAAACAGCATCAGGCCGATTTCAAACAGCTTGAACCTGCGCAACGGGAAGTGCTGTTACGCCGCATAGAAACCAGTGATGCAGGTGCACGCTGGCTGTCGATCCTGATGACCTACCTGATCGAAGCGCTGTTAAGCGACCCGGTGTACGGTGGCAATAAAAACCGCCGTGGCTGGCAGTGGCTGGAACACATCCCCGGCTTCCCCACCCCGAGCGCTGACAAGGTGTATTTCAAACTGGGTGCCCATGCCTCTAGCCGCAGGAGAACCAAGGCATGAGCCAGAACAACGACAGGGACTATGACGTGTGTGTGATCGGCAGCGGTGCCGGTGCCGGGCCAATCATTTCCGAACTGAGCAAGGCGGGCAAGTCGGTTCTGGTACTGGAAAAAGGCCCCTGGTTACACAATAACGATTTTTTCAAGGACGAGCTGGCCTGCTGCCGACGCAGCACCTACACCCCCAACCTGCAGGACGAACAGCATGTGCTGGAAGAAGCCGGCTATGACGGCCAGTGGGTGAGTGAAGCCTCCTCGGAATCCGGCTGGGATTTCTGGAATGGTAATGTGGTGGGTGGCGCCTCCAACTTTATGAGCGGTTTTTTCTACCGCCTCAAACCCAAGGATTTTCACCTTAAATCCGAGTTCGGTGAAATAGCGGGTGCCAATGTGGTGGACTGGCCCATCAGCTACGATGAACTGGAGCCCTACTACAGCAAGGTTGAAACCGAAGTGGGCATTTCGGGTCGGGTGGTTGCACATAAATTCCAGGAACCCAGGTCACGCGAAGATTTTCCCTATCCGCCCACCCTGGAACACCCGGTGGTGAAGATTATCGACCACGCCTGCCAACAGCTCAATCTCAGTTCGCTACCCACACCAAGAGCGATACTGTCGCGCCCCGCCAATGGGCGTAACAGCTGTGAGTATTCAGGCTACTGCGGCAGCTACGGTTGCAGCTCGGGTGCCAAGGGCAGCGCACGCGCGGCACTGATTGATCAGGCGGTGGCCAGCGGATTTTGCGAACTGCGCGATAACAGCCATGTGTATAAACTGAAAAGCGATGCCAGTGGCAAGGTGATTGAAGCGCTGTATTATGATGCGGATAACAAACCACGCGCGGTGACGGCCAAACTGTTTGTGGTGGCCTGCCATGCGATTGAAACCTCGCGCCTGCTTCTGGCATCCGACGGACCCAGGCACCCACAGGGGCTGGGTAATAATTACCAGCAGCTGGGCAAGAACCTGCTGTTCTCAGCAGGCGGTTCAGGCACAGGTGAATTCCATTACGACCAGCTGGACAGGCTCGATATGGATGGCATCAGCGCCGATGCACTGAAAACCCGCGGGCCATTTGTAAACCGTGGCCTGCAGGACTGGTATTTTATTGACGACAAGGCCTTCGGTGGACAGGCTAAAGGCGGACTGATCGACTTTCTGTTGCGCCATCCCAATCCAATCTCCAGGGCCATGTCGGTGCGCTGGAACAGTGATGACAATCTCAACTGGGGCGATGCACTGAAACGCGACCTGAAAAGCACCTTTACCAGTGCACAGGATCTGCGGTTTGAAGTGTTTAACGACTGGCTGCCCACCGACGACTGTTTTGTCAGCCTGGATAAAAACGTAAAGGACAAATACGGTCAAGCGGTGGCCAAAGTGCGCCTGGGTTATCACCCCCATGATCTTAAAGTCGGCCGCTATCTGGCTGACAAGGCGGAGATGGTGCTTCAGCAGATGGGCGCAAAAAATATCCGCTCCAGTGTCAGTGGTTCACCACCGGCAAACCTGGTGGCGGGTGGCTGCCGTTTTGGCAATAACATTAAAAGCTCGGTGCTGGATGCTAACTGCAAGGTGCATGATGTCGATAACCTGTTTGTTACCGATGGCAGTTTTATGCCTACCGGTGGCAGTGTGCCCTATACATGGACAATCTATGCCAATTCATTCCGCGTGGCTGACAAAATTAAAACACTGCTCTAATTCGGCATATTGAGATAGAACAAGACCAGGCCGTATTGCCATTGCATCAACTGTGTGGGGAACTCATAATAAGCTGATACTGTAAGGGCAGGTAAAGATGACAACCGGTCAAATAGACAATAGAAAAACCGCGCGCATTCCGCACAACCTGTTTATGCTGAACCTGGCACTGGTTCATTTACTGATGACACCCGGCATAATTGCACTGGATGTTGGTCTGAAAGCAATCCTGATTCCACTGGCTATATCACTGGTGATCATGTTGATCAGCTGGAAGATCAGTAACAGCACCACTGTAATATCCGATGAACTGGTTCATCAGCACTGGTTACTTGCGCTGAAGCGTTACAGAATATTACTGATAGCCTACACCATTACCGCCGCTTTGATCCTGCTCGGCCACCTGCTGGCACTGTCCAGCCCCGACCAGAACATGCAGGAGCTACTGGACACGGTATTTTTACGCATTGCGATTATGCCGGTATTGATTGCGGTAATGGTCTGTTTTTTTCTCGAGACATCGGCACTTGGCCTGGCAGGTAAAGGTGAGTTACCGGAAAACAGCAAGCGCTCAATACCTTCCTAACCATTAAAGTCCACATCATAATCATCCATATGATGTGACGCCGTTGTATCAGCTACCAGCGGATCCCTGAACCATTTCAGGGATGGCACTTTCTCTGCCATCACCTCATCTTCCACCGGGTCAAGAATATACTCGAGTTGAAATAAATTTATATTGCTGGGCATTTTACTGAAACCCGCATGTGATTCATTATTCTCCCTGGGCAGCTGATCCGGCTCGGCCCTGAACAAACGACCCAGCAGATCAAAAATGGCTTCATTGGTTTCAGCTCGCTGCTCGATAAACAGCTCGTGCTTATTTTCAACATACGCACCACCGGTAAAATCCAGGTAGTTAATCGCATCAACAATATAATGATGACGCGTCTGCCCCAGTCGTTCTTTATATCTGTTTTTCTTGAGCTTGCGCATGGTACAGGATGCGGCCAGCACATAATCAGTCGCATTGGTTGTAATATAAAGTTTTCCGCTATCGGTTAAACTGGCATTTAATTTTTCCACCCACTGGTGATTCTGCGAATTCACATCCGGCTGGTGTAGAACAATATTACTGAATTTCATATCCAGTTGTTTGCGTCTGCTAAGGCAGTTCTGCAATACATAATTCCCCATACTGTGCACCAGCAAAACAGGTGGACGTTCAGTATCCAGCTTCTGGTCAACTATTTTGAGCGTTTCAAGCAAATCTGCTTTTGATTTTTCTGCATTGTCCATCGCGGGCGGGTAGTTAAGCCAGCGATCCTTGAGTGCCTTGTAGACGAAGTTGATACCGATTTTACCCAGCGTACTGGCACCGAGTGAGGCAGCCAGGACATCCTTTGCGACCAGTTGACGAATTTCCTGCATCGTCATTTCATGCTTTTCTGGGCGTGAGGGCCAGGAAAAAACAATCACATTGACGCGGTGATTGCTATAGAGCGCACGCGCCTTGGCGATAGTTTCCTCCGGGTCCTGGTGAAACCCATGCACAAAAATGACCCAGGGCTTATATTTATCTTCTGTTTTTATCTGTGTAAATACAGACGCTTCATCACCTTTAGCGCTGAATTCAATTGATTTTAAATTGCTGGATAATATACCGCTACGGATGTGCGACTTGCTGCCCTGTCGCTGGTTAAGCACCACGCCAAGCTCGGTAACTTTAATGCTGCCGGCTTTAGTGTTAACAACAGGCGGTAGTTTACGATTGGTAAATACTATAATCATTTATAAATCCTTTTATTGATAGTGGTGTTAGTTATTTAAGTCCGCAAATAAACGCGAATTAACGCAAATGAGTAGATGTTTTTATTTTGTAGCGACACAATATGGGCACACATTTTTGCTGTTGTATTAACGACCTTTTCTTAAAACATAAATGCGAAAACCGCTAAAGCCACTAATGAATGCCAAAACTAATAAAATATAAGGCTTTACTCGTTCCCACGCTCCCGCGTGGGAATGCATAGGCAGCTGAAAAAATTAATAACACATAACACATTAATGGGTTCCCACGCAGGAGCATGGGAACCAGAATCAAGTTGTTGTGGCTTTCAGGTGGATCCGCTTCGCTTGATCCACCCTACTGCTATATTTGCGTTTATTCGCGTTCATTTGCGGACTCTAACCACCCAGGCTGGTATCAATCCAGGCTTCCAGGTAATAAATCCGCTGCCCTTCCGATGATTTTGACGGGCCGATCACTTTAGCCGCGTACAGATGCTTTTCTGCATTGGCCTCGTCGATGGCGTCCAGTTCCGTCTCAACCACAAACACACAATTTTCGGCGAAGCGCCCCCGTGAACGCTTGGGTGCATAGATGACGGCAAACTTGTGCTGCACTACATCCGAATCACTATCTACGGTAATACCTTTCATTTTTTTCTCTTTATTATATTGTGCAGCCGAACCGGCTTATGGGCTTGGATTGGGGAATTGCTGATGGATTTGTTCAATCCCTTCCAGCACCTCCTTGCTCAATTCCAGCCGGGCACTGTCAATGTTATCACGCAACTGCTGCATGGTGGTTGCACCAATAATGGTCGAGGTCACAAACGGCCGGCTATGGATATAGGCCAGCGCCATCTGTGCTGGGTCCAGCCCGTGGTTCTGCGCCAGTTTTACATAGGCGGCTGTGGCGGCAATCGCGTTTTCGCTACTGTAACGGGTGTAGTCCTTGAACAGTGTGAGCCGTCCTTTGGCCGGCTGTGCGCCGTTCAGGTATTTGCCTGAGAGCACACCAAAGCCCAGCGGCGAATAAGCCAGCAGGCCGACCTTTTCCCGAATCGAGACTTCCGCCAGGCCGATTTCATAGCTTCGGTTCAGTAATGAATAGGGATTCTGCACACTGACCACGCGGGGCAGCTTCATCTGGTCGGCGAGTCGGATAAACTCCATCACACCCCAGGGGGTTTCATTGGACAGGCCGATATGGCGGATTTTACCCGCATCCACCTGGTCTTTAAGCGCCAGCAGGGTTTCGTCTATCGGCACCGAAGAGTCATTTGCCTGGTGGCTGTAGCCCAGCTGGCCGAAATAATTGGTTTTACGGTCGGGCCAGTGCAACTGATAGAGGTCAAGATAATCGGTTTGCAACCGTTGCAGACTGTTATCCAGCGCCTGCTGTATATTCCTGCTATCCAGCCGACGTGCCGATTCATTACGTATGTGTGGCAACCAGCCGTCGGCGGGACCAGCCACCTTACTGGCAAGCACCACCTGCTGGCGTTTGCCGGTCTTTGCCAGCCAGCTGCCGATATAGGATTCAGTCAGGCCATAGGTTTCGGCTTTTGGCGGAATCGCGTACAGCTCGGCAGTGTCTATAAAATTAACACCATGATCCAGTGCGTAATCCAGTTGCTGGTGCGCCTCGGCCTCGCTGTTCTGTTCACCCCAGGTCATGCTGCCGAGACAGATAACACTGACCTGTGTGTCGGTATTTCCCAGCGGTCTAAATTTCATCGCTTAACCCTTACTGAATACGTGTTTAATAATACTGTGTGAAGTGAGATATCTGTGCTTTGCTCACTCGCTGCTTTATGCTGGTATAATGCCCGCATCAGGATATTCACAGGTTTTTATACCAGTGCCCTGCGGTTGATTCAACTACCCCGCACCTCTAGCCAACAGCAAAGCCCAGTTTTATGCCGGATATCATTCTCAGCACCCTCAACGCCCGCTATATACACGCCTCTATGGGCCTGCGCTACCTGCTGGCCAATATGGCTGAACTGCAGCCAGCAACCGAACTGATTGAATTCAATATCAATGGCCGCGTGATTGATATGGCGGAAACCCTGTTAAGCCGGCAGCCGAAAATTATCGGCCTCGGGGTTTATATCTGGAATGCCCGTGAAACCCTTGAACTGGTGCAACTGCTTAAAACCGTTTCACCGGACACCCTGGTTGTGCTTGGCGGGCCGGAAGTCAGTTATGAGTTTGAAGACCAGGCACTGGTCAGCCATGCAGACTATGTAATCACCGGCCAGGCTGACATGGCTTTCAGGGAGCTGTGCAGTGATCTGCTGTCAGGCACGAAACCGATCAATAAGATCATTCATCCGTTACCGTTTGAATTATCTGAAATTGCCCTGCCCTATGCCTGCTATAACGATGAAGATATCAGCAACCGGGTGATCTATGTCGAAGCCTCCCGCGGCTGCCCGTTCAAATGTGAATTCTGCCTGTCATCACTGGATAAGACGGTATATCCCATTGATATCGAGCTGTTTCTGAATGAGATGGAAATCCTGTATCAACGGGGTGTACGACATTTCAAATTTGTCGATCGAACTTTTAATTTAAAAGCCGAGACCAGCATTCGCATTATGCGTTTCTTTCTCGACAAGATGGATACAGATAACAGCCAGCAACTGTTTCTGCACTTTGAACTGATTCCTGATCACCTGCCGGAAAAACTCAAATCCACCATCGCTGAATTTCCCGCCGGCAGTCTGCAATTTGAAATTGGCATACAGAGCCTGAACCCGGAGGTGCAACAGACCATCAGCCGTAAGCAGAACACTGAAAAAGTAAAACAGAATCTACACTGGATTCGCCAGCACAGTCAGGCACACATTCATGCTGACCTGATTATCGGCCTGCCCGGTGAAACCATCGACAGTTTTGCCCGGGGGCTGAACCAGTTATATGCAATGAACCCACACGAAATCCAGGTGGGCATTTTAAAACGCCTCAGGGGCACACCGATTATTCGCCACACCGACGACTATGCCATGCGTTATAATCCCCAGCCACCCTATAATATTCTCAGCAATTCGCTGATTAATTTCTTCGAGATGCAACAGCTCAGCCGCTTTGCACGTTACTGGGACCTGATTATTAACACCGGTCGTTTTACTCACAGCGTACCGCTGTTATTAGGCGTAACGGACAATTCAGAAAACACAGCCTTTGAAAATTTCTTCAGGCTGAGCCAGTGGCTGTTTGCATCTACCGGGCAAACCCACAAGATTTCACTGGAGCGATTATTTGCACTGCTCTATCAGGGTATGTGTGACGAATTGCAGCTTGATAAGCAACAGGTTGAATCGACACTGCTGCAGGATTTTGCCCAGTCGGGCATCAAGGGTGAAGCAAAATTTCTGCAACGTAAATCGGTTAAAGGCGAGGCAAAGCGGATACAGGCAGCGCAGCGACAGCTCAGACACAGTTTGTAATCACCCTGCCTGGCAGCTGGCATGGGGTAAATGTTTATGCAGTTGCTTATTACACGGCTTAAACAAGCGTCAGTTTAAACTGTGCAAAACCAAGTTTTAGCAGGCGTATCAACAGCCATAAAAACAGCAATGGCAGTATCAGGCTCTGCAGCACAAACACCACAATCATATTAATCACCTGGCGGCTGATTTCATCGGCGGACTGCTTGAGCGAATCGAGTTTCTGACTGATATCAAGCTGACTGGCCGAACTGGCAAACCATTGTTGCGCCCTGTCCAGCAAACTGCTGTCAGCTGTATCCGCGGGTGGTAGCTCATCGGTCGGCAAGGTCTGTGCCTGCTGGATATCGCTGCTGGACTGCTCCAGTGCAGCCTGCATTTCCGTATAAACCGGCTGCAGAAACTGCTCATACACCAGGTGGTTTATCACTGCCACCAGCGTCACGCTAAAGCGCAGAAACAGTAACAGCAGCAAACTTCTGATCACTGCGCTTTTGAAAAGTGCATACTGTCTGTCTTGAGCATCCTGTGAGTGTTGGTGGTTTACCGCATTTCCCGGTAAAGGCCACCAGTATAATGCCAGGAATAGCACAACCAGCAGACTGATAGCACCACTGATCCACACGCTCTGCATCATTTCCAGCAACAGGCGCTGAATACCCAGCGATGTACCACTGGCCAGTACCACCCAGGAGAAACGTTCAATCAGGTCATTAATCGGGTCGAGGATTTGTCCCGGTGCCAGCACCAGCCCGACACCGGCCGGTGACATGGCCAGTTCAGTGCCCTGTGCCACCGAAATGACGCCATTCAGGCCACGCACCACCGCAAACGTAATCAGTGTGCGCTGCATGCCCTGCTCGGTATAGTCTTCTGCGAGACGATCGAACTGGGCAGACCATGCATAAAAAACACAGACGACCAGCAACAGACTGAGCAGCAGTTTTCTACCCAGGCTGAGACGGTTAGATGCTGGAAGTACTGATGGACGTTCTGGACTGTCTGAACTGTTTGACACAATAGCACTCTCTGTACGGCATCTAACTCACAATATAACTACAACAACGCTCGTGCTTGGTATAATGAAAAATGGCCCGCAAAGGCTGGGCCTGACCTGCCTAATTAACACAGGCCGTTTTATAGTAAAAGCGCTGTTCTTCAACTTTTGGATCATACGGCTGATCGACGTCCTGTGAATCATCTTCGATATTCATATAGGCGGCCTGATACTGCTTAAGCGCATCAGGATGCACCCGGTACATGCCCTTGCGTATGCGAAACAGGTACCTGGTATGGGTTGCGGTGTACTGACCGGTTTCGATCACAGCGGCCGGAAGGAAAGAATTAATATAGTCGGATTTTACATCGCAGAAATAGGCTTTGAACTGTCTTAAGCTAACAACCACGCCAAAGTCATCCACTTCACCTAATTCCCCTTTACTTACAGCCTCAAGAAAACGTAATTTCAAAGTCATTTTTTGCCCCACTCCGGTTTAATGGCAGGTTTGGTCTGTATGCGCTTCGTAAGTATTTGAAAAAGCATATAAACGCATTATTTTATTTGATTAAAACATGACTGAAAGTGTGAGTACGAACGGACAATAACAAATAGTACGAGATGAATATCCACGCTCACGCATTGACGTGCTGAAGACAGAAACACGTCACCTGTTTAATCGTTTGATAAAGGTAGCAAATAGCAGGCCAACGCTACCAGGAACTGTAACTGAAAGACCATTTCAGATACTGATATGCATGCCTGACTTCAATAAAATGTTGATGCTGGCCACCACGATCCGGGTGACAGCTGGCCACTTTTTGCCGATAGGCATACTGGATATCTTTCCAGCTTGCCGAGCATTCTAACCCAAGCACGGCGAGCGCACATGACCGCTTATCATGATTTTCTGGCTCAGTATGATAGTGCCGGTACCGTTGCC
>JBFFND010000005.1:0-19772 GCA_041563375.1 Gammaproteobacteria bacterium
CAGTCTGTAAAAAAACACTGATTGTGTCTGATTGTATTGTGTCCATTGATACAGGCGAATCCCCTGCTTCCGCAAGCCGTACAATACAGCAGTTCAGTGCAAAGAAAGTCAAGCGACTGTTAGGTGATGAATATGAGTGTGTGCTGTTCGATGCCAGGGAGAACTTCGATCTTGATGCGCTGGGTGTGGTGTCTGGTCTGATCAGGGGTGGTGGCTGCCTGATATTGCTGTTGCCGAAGTTTTCTGTCTGGCAAACAAAATCCACGGCTTTTTACAGCCATCTGCGCGGTATGTTGTCGAAACAGCCCGGTGTGTTTTATTTGCAGGATACGGCTGATCTGAAGCAGACGGTCAGTTTTCCCACAGAGATGGTCGATACACCGCAGCAGTACCTGCCCAGTAAAACACTTGATCAGCATTTGCTGCTGGAAGAACTGTTTGTTGAAGTTACACAGCAGGCACGGCTGTGTCATGTCCTGACCTCTGGCCGGGGGCGGGGCAAATCATCTCTGCTTGGTCTACTCGCGGCAAAACTGCTTAAGCAGATGACAATAAAAATAATCATCATGGCGCCTGCGCGCTCTACCGCGGATCCGTTTTTCTATCATCTGATGCAACAATGTGAGTGTACTGAAAGCGGTCGTTCAGCTGTGTGTTATGGTGAATCCGAAGTGATGTATATGGCGCCGGATGCGATGCTGGACAGTTTGTCTGGAAATGAGCAGCAACGCGCAGACCTGCTGCTGATCGACGAGGCAGCGGCGATTCCTCAGTCTATGCTGGCGCTGCTGCTTAAACACTATGACAAGCTGATTTTCTCTACCACTACACACGGTTATGAGGGAACCGGGCGCGGCTTTGTATTGAAGTTTTTCAAGCTGCTTGATCAAATGCGCCCTGAGTGGAAAAAAAGCGAACTTCACCAGCCAGTCCGCTGGCAACAGCATGACTGGCTTGAGCGATGGATTGAGCAGTTGCTGTTTCTTGATTTGCAGGTTGATCAGTCATTACCGGGTAATTTCAGTCGAAGTGATCTACAGATTGAGCAGCTTGATCCGGCTGAGCTGGTGAAGGATCAGGAAAAATTGCAGGCGGTCTTTTCGCTGCTGGTTAGCGCACACTATCGAACCCGTCCCTCGGATTTCGCCTATTTGCTGGACAGCGAGGACGTTCGATTATATGTCCTGCGGCTTAATTCGATGATTGTCGCGGTACTGGCAATTAATCAGGAAGGGAATTTTTCTCCAGCGCTGTCGACACAGGTATATCGAGGTATGCGTCGACCGAAAGGCCACCTGCTTGCACAGACACTGTGTTTCCATGGTGGCATTGAAACCGCAGCGCAGTTAAATTATGCGCGCATTATGCGCATTGCAGTACACCCCGCTATGCAGCGTATGGGGTTGGGGCGCTATCTTGTCAATTCGGTAATAAAGCTTGAATCCAGTCGAGGTATGGATGTCATCGGCTGCAGTTTTTCTGCAGAAGCGAGTTTGCTCGCATTCTGGCATGCAGCCGGATTTTCCGTATTACGCATTGGCTTTAGTCGTGATCACGTCAGCGCCAGCCATGCGATTGTGATGGGGTGTGCGCTGTCAGGCCCAGGTCAGTTATTATTTAATCGTCTACAGGAACGTCTTGGCAGGAATCGCCCTGACTGGTTGAGCATATTCCTGGAAGATATGCAGGACGTTGTGAAAAAAACACTGTATGAGCTGCTGGCTGATGATGTAGATCATCAGTCAGCTGATGATTTTACTGCGAGTGATCTTGAGGATGTGATCTCGTTTGCAGAGTACCGGCGCAATTACGCCGCCTGCTGGCCGGCTATATCGCGCATGATCAAACAGTATAAAACGCTTGTGAATGAATTACCTGGTAATGATAAAGTAATGCTTACCAGTTGTATGGAACACGCAAATGACTGGCCTGCTATGGTCAAAATAAATGCATTGTCAGGCCGTGGCGAGGCGCAACAGCGTTTGCGCAATTCACTGCAGCATCTGCTTGCAATTTATTTTCAGAAGAAAAATATATGAACGGTTTAATTGTAGTTATCTGCTGTCGCAATATTGAAAGCAGCGCATGGCAATAATCTGGAGCAGGCGTCTGAGCGGCGTTCAGTATGAGGTACGTTCGGCCGGTAATAGCCTGCGTTTATATACGGATGGTGTGTTTCATAGCCAGTATAATCCGTATCGTTTAATTACCGGGCATGTATGGGACCTGTTGATGTTGCCGGCATTTTTTTATCCAGCGAATACAATCAGGCGGGTGCTGGTGATGGGGGTTGCTGGTGGCGCGGTGCTGCATCAGCTTCGACACTTCGTAGCCCCCGCTGAAATTATTGGTGTAGAACTGAATAAGCAGCATGTCAGTATCGGTCGACGGTTCTTTGATTTAAATAAAGCGCCGATCAGTCTGGTCGAGGCGGATGCAGTTGCCTGGCTTGAGAACTATCAGGGTGAACCGTTTGATATGATTATTGACGACATGTTTGCGGAAGAGGATGGTGAGCCTGTGCCGGTCAAAGAAGCCTCGGCTGAGTGGTTTGCCTGTATGCATCGCCACCTGGGGAAGGAAGGATTGATTGTCAGGAACTTTATTAACCGCAAGGCCCTGCTCAGGTCGGCTCCTGTTGTTGACGCGCAAACCCGCGAAAACTTCAAATCTATATTTCAGTTTACCAGCCAGTACAATGAAAACTTTGTGGCGGCTTATCTTAAAACCGCAGCCAGTGCACGGCAGTTACGCCATCGGCTGTGCGAAACGCCGGGGCTGAATCCACGACTGAAAACGACGCGTTTGCGATACACCCTCAGGCAGTTGCTTTAGGGAGAATCATTATGACATGCCTGTTTGAAGCCTGAAGCGTATACATAGCTGTAGACTGCAGTTTCATGCTGCGATCTGGCGGAGTGTTTCCAGTTGTCGGCAGTAACTGTCGAGCTTGTTGGTCCAGGGGGTCGTGTTATCTGGATCTATCTGCTCCGGTGTAATCAGGCTGCTGAGTTTATGCAGCTGATTGGTGATGGAGCGGGTGCTTTCAGAGGCGTTGTTTGAGCCTAATCGACGGTCCAGCGATTCCAGTTGATGATTCAGGTAGTCGCTGAATAAACGACAGGCATTACAGAAGTCTGCATCAACCGGGTTGTCTGTAAAGCGAATAACATCGCTGAAGCCGAGGGCTTCTCTGGTCAGTTCGTTTAGTTGTGTATGGATATTCATTTTGCTCATTCCAGTGTTAAACCGGGGGGTGTCTACAGCTGAGAGTATTATATCCTTCTTTATAAACACGAGCCGGTGAATTTGGCTGATATTTGTGTCAGATATTTCCTACACCCATTCGGGTGGTTGTGGTTGGCGGGCAGTTTAATCATCAAACTGTGTACGAATTGTAAGCCCCTGTTGCAGCAGAGCTTCTGCCATTCTTGCCAGGTTGTCTTCATGGGCGAAAATGGTATCGCCATGACCTTCTGCCTGCAGGATGGTTTTCTGTGTTTTCGGATTGACCACGATGAGTTGCCAGGTATCCTGATCAACTTTATAACGCTTAATCTTGAATTTACTGTTACAGAAGCCCCAGCTTTTTTTCAGGGCGTTGAGAGTTGCGGTTTGCAGGTCTGCCAGACCCGTGGTTTGTTGCAGGGGCTCGTAGGCGGGGTATTGCTTGCTGGTTGCCTGATGGCGTGTTGTGCTGAATTTTTTCATCATCCTGTCCTGTTGCTGACCGATAAATGTCCCGCAAAGTAAGTCATGGGGGGAGTCTGTGTTATATTGGTTTTATATAATCGGACTGAAATAATTAGCAGAAATGGATATATTTGTACAATAAATAAACAAAAATACGACGAATAGTAATATCAATCGTTATTTATGCTTTTAAAATGTCTTATAAATTACTGATTATAGAATAAATTAATTATGCCTAATGTTTAATAAGTTAAATATGCTAATATTGTTAAACAAGGTGTAAAAGTAAAGATAACTGCGTATTAATGTGCCTGTAAATTCACATATATATGGGTATTTTATGGTTATTAGCAATTTTTTTCGCTGTCTACAGGGCTGTTTTTTTCCATTTGTTGTTTAGTGTTGCCGGGGTTTTGCTATAAAATGCTCGGTTTTCTGCGTTTCGGACTTCCGAAGGTGATGTATGAATAAAAAGGTTGGCGTGGTAATGGGCAGCAACAGTGACTGGCCCGTGATGAAGTGCGCAGTAGAACAACTGGAAGCGTTTGGGGTGGAGTATGAAATGCGCGTCGTTTCAGCGCACCGTACACCGGACTTGCTGTTCGAATACGCTGCCACCGCACGCGAGCGTGGGCTGGCCTGCATTATTGCTGGTGCCGGCGGGGCTGCGCACCTGCCTGGCATGCTGGCGTCCAAAACCACGCTGCCGATTCTTGGGGTGCCGGTTAATTCTCGTTATCTGAAAGGCTTGGATTCATTGCTGTCTATTGTGCAGATGCCAAAGGGCGTGCCGGTTGCGACCTTTGCGATTGGTGAGGCGGGTGCTGCGAATGCCGGCCTGTACGCGATTTCAATACTGGCCAGTCAGGATGCGGAGCTGGTTGAGAAGCTGGCGAACTTCCGCGCTGACCAGCAGGAAGCCGTGCTTGCGATGCAGCTTCCCCCTGAAGAATAGGCAGGCCGATTTGATGTTATTACCCGGTTCGACTTTAGGTGTTTTAGGCGGAGGCCAGCTGGGACGCATGTTCTGTATGGCGGCACGCAATATGGGCTATCGCACAGTGGTGCTTGAGCCGCAAAAAAACTGTCCCGCGGCCGCTGTGGCCGATCAGCACCTTCAGTCAGACTACAACGATTCGCAGGCCCTGCAGCTGCTGTCCGAGCTGTGCGATGCCATTACTACCGAGTTTGAAAACGTGCCGGCAGAAAGTCTGGAGTTTCTTGAGCAGAAAAAACCGGTGCACCCATCGGCCCAGGCAGTGGCGATTGCGCGCCACCGTATCCAGGAAAAACAGTATGCGACTGAGGCCGGCTTATCGCCGGCGCCTTATGCATTGATACAGTCGGCGGATGATTTTGCCGCAGCTGCACGGGTCACCGGCTTTCCCGCCATATTGAAAACCACCACCCTGGGTTATGACGGTAAAGGCCAGCAGGTGGTGAACGACACTGATGAGCTTGGGCAGGCGTTTGCGCAGCTCGGCCAGGTGGAGTGTGTGCTGGAGCGTCGACTGTCGCTGGTGAAAGAAATTTCGGTGCTGCTGGCGCGCAATGCGCAGGGAAATGTGGCCTGTTATCCACCGGCGGAAAATGAGCATCGCAATGGAATTCTGCACCAGAGCATAGTCCCGGCGCGCGTTGATGACGCACTGGCGGATAAGGCGCGGTTACAGGCCATAGGACTGGCCAACACCATGGATTACGTCGGTGTGCTGGCAGTGGAGTTTTTTATTACCACTGACAACCAGCTGGTGTTTAATGAAATGGCGCCCCGCCCTCATAACAGTGGACACTACACGCTGGATGCGGCGCTGACCTCACAGTTCGAACAGCAGGTGCGGGTGATGTGCGGTTTGCCCCCGGGTGAGGCGCAACTGCTCAGTCCAGTGGTGATGGTTAATCTGCTGGGGGATCTGTGGCCGGTGGACTGGGCGAACTGCCTGTCCCATAATTCACTCAAACTGCACCTGTATGGCAAGCAGGAAGCCAGGGCCGGACGTAAAATGGGGCATTATAATGTGCTCTGTACAGATCTCGAGGCGGGGATAAATGAGGCAGATGAGGTCTTTCGTCGCCTCAGCGAGTAAGTCGCCCAGGGGTGTCTGCTGAACCATCTGCAGCTGTTCGCCTGTTCAGGGGTGGCCTGGTTCTCACTTCTGTGAATTGCCTCGGTTGTCTGACCCCGCGGCATTGATGTTTCCCCGCGCTCTGCCATAATTAGTCGAATAATAAATAACATGAATGTCAGCATGGGATGGTTGCTTTATGAGTTTGTCAGAGCCGGTAAAAGAATTCGAGGGACAGCTTGATCGCCCCGAAAATCAGCAGATCATTAAATTCCTTAAAGCCTTTCAGCCCTCCGCACATACTGATATTGTGCAGCTACTGGTGCAGTCGGCCACCGATTTACCGGATGTACAGTTTTATTGTCCGGATACAGATAACCACGCCTACTACCTGGCGCATACCCGCGATGGTGTGATATTCGCAGCAGCCATTGGCATGAGTGCGCTGATGTTCCGTATACCCAAATCGTCCATGTCCGAGGCTTTGCAGAAGGGTGGGGAAATATTCCAGGAAGTGGGCGAGCCCTGGGTCAGTTTCAATCCTTTCTGGCCGGAAGTGGATCACGCCCAGCAGAATCGGGTGGCTACACTGGACATGGCTGAACTCAAACGATGGTTCAGTCTGGCCAGTCAGTTCGCCTCTACAGACACCTGATGCCTCTACTATTACCATCCGCTATGCGCTTGTACAAAGCCTGTGCGCTGATTGGTACGCTGATCATACTGTTAGATATCGGGGTTTCCTGGTCGCGTATCAATGCCTTTGAAAGCTCCGTCAGTAATGTGTTTGAATCCATTATCACGACCCAGATGCTGGTAGAGGGGTTGCAGCAGGAATTGCAGCACATTGATACCGCACTGGAACATTATGCAGCAGATGAGCAGCCTGTATCGGTAGAAGGTATTGAATACAATACGCAGCAACTTGAGCGTTTGCGTAATGAGCGTACCGATATCAAGTTATACATGCGTGAAAAGCAGCGGGATATCGCAGAACTCACTAAACAGAAAAAATTTATCATGAATGAAGTGCGGATTCTGTTTCTGCTATCGCTGTTGTTTCTGATTGTCGGTACACTGTTATCGGCGTTTGGTTATCTGGCCTGGTTTTTTAAACTCGAGTTGTTTGCCGATCGACGTAAAGCTGCGAGAAACTGAGTCTATCAGTAAAAATTACACGCGTATCAATAACGCAAATTCAGGTATTGCAGGATTATATATTTGAATTGATGTTGCCGGGATGTGGTAATTATGGATAAGAAAATCATGGGTTATTATCGAGGTGAATTTTAAAAGTAACACTGCTTGAAAACTGAGTAAAGAAAAAAAGCACTTTTTTTAAGTTTTTATTAATTTTCCGCATTATCACTTGACCTGCCAAAACCCTTCCCCTATAAAAACAGATAACTTCTCAAATAAAACAGGAGGTGATTTCTGCCGAACCAGAGAAACAATCGATATCGTTTGTATTGTTTAACTCATAATTCCAGGGTGATCTATGGCTAGAAAATCAGTTGCGCAAAAAAAGTCCGTCAGACAGTCCAGAAAGAAACATACCGATAAACACAATGTTGTTGATATAAACTCCCGAAACTCCTTCATCGATACTCAGGCTATCTCTGCCAGAAAAGCTCCACCACTCAAAGCCAAAACCGCCTCACAGGGGCAATATATCCTTGCTATAAAATCCCATAAGTTAACCTTTGGTATTGGCCCGGCAGGTACAGGTAAAAGTTATTGTGCGGGTGCACTGGCGGCAGAAGAGCTTGAAAACCGACGTGTTGAAAAGATTATAATCAGTCGCCCGGCAGTTGAAGCCGGTGAGAACATGGGTTTTTTGCCTGGTGATCTGCATGAAAAATTTGATCCTTACTTTGATGCTTTCAGAGATTGCCTGAATGAACGCCTGGGTAAAGGTGTTGTGGAATGTGGTTTAAAGAATGATCGCATTGTGGTTTCACCCCTGGCCTATTTAAGAGGCAAAACATTTAACGACGCATTTGTGGTGCTTGATGAAGCACAAAACTGTACTGCGGCTCAGCTTAAAATGTTTCTTACCCGTATCGGCGAAAATTGCCGGGTGGTGGTAAACGGTGATATCAGGCAATCAGATATAGGTTCAAAGTCCGGTTTGCAAGATGCTGTTGACAGACTGGGGCATCTTGATTCAGTATACGTTCATCAATTTGAACATGAAGACATTGTTCGCAGTGGTTTGGTGAAAGATATTATCCAGTGTTATGAGTTTTAGCGCTGGTTAATTGGTAAATAATGGTGGCAGGCCTGGTCAACCGTACCACCAATATTTACTGAGTTAATAACTATAACTACACTAAGAAAATTAGGGCGCGTCTGCGCCCTTTTGTTTGTCTGCTAAAACATCCTGTCAACGATCGACTCTTTCAGGTTTTAAACATAATGGGAAGATACAGGCCACCGGCCGAAAAAGGTTCGCCTTATATTACTGCTGAAGGTATGGCGGTGCTCGAGCAGGAACTGGATTATTTATGGAACAGGCATCGGCCACTGGTGGTGAAGGCATTGTCTGCGGCGGCAGCGGAAGGTGATCGTTCAGAAAATGCAGAGTATATCTATCGCAAGAAGGAACTGGGTGAAATCGATCGCCG
Organism: Gammaproteobacteria bacterium; assembly: GCA_041563375.1. Lineage (GTDB taxonomy): Bacteria > Pseudomonadota > Gammaproteobacteria > SZUA-229 > SZUA-229 > SZUA-229. Next base: position 8,387 of record JBFFND010000005.1, read on the forward strand.
GGTGCGTTATCTGTCGAAGCGGGTAGACGAATTGAAAGTGGTCAGTGAAACCCCGCAGAACACCGAACAGATTTTTTTTGGTGCCTGGGTTGAGCTTGAGGACGAGCAGGGCGAGTTGCTGCTGTATCGCATTGTTGGTCCTGATGAGTTTGATGCAGACAAAGGCTATATCAGTATGGATTCACCGGTGGCCAGGGCATTGATGAAAAAGCACCAGGGTGATGAGGTGCGGGTGCAGACGCCGGGCGGCGCTCGGCTTTATTATATTAGCCGTGTGCAATACACCGCGTTTGAGCAGGGACAGGCTGACTGATGTCGTGAGCCGACGTCAGCGCTTTGCTGTTGAATAATGCTATATCCGCATCTAGCTGGTATTACCTGCCAGCGATATGTAGACGCTGTAAATCCGGTTAAAGCTTTTGCGCTGGCGGTCGCTATCTAGGGTATCTCTGAATAATGTTGATATATCTCTGGCTTACAGGTGTGTTCGCAATCAAGGCAGTGTTTTGAAAGCATGCTCAAGCCTGGTGAAAAACGCTAACGCAGAGTGCGGACACACCTGTAAGCCCCGAAGGGCGAGGCCTGAAGCGCACATCTACGGTGTGGCCTACATGGATGTAGGTCAGGGGCGTGAGCAGGAGCGGAAGCTTTGTGCTTCTTGTGAAGGACCTGGCCATTCACTGCGAAGCACGCCTTGTAGCTGTACGCTTCAGGTCTCGCAGAGACATATCAGCATTGTTCAGAGGTACCCTAGAGATAAGTTGAGATACAAGGTTTATCATGCTCCGCCTTACCGCATTTATCATCAGTGTGTTGCTTTCCTTCAGCCTGCCAGCCGTGCAGCGCTATCAGTCACCTGTGGCCAGTGCCGACTGGAATGTTAACAGCAGCCCGGTGCTGTGTGAGATGATCCACCCCATTGATCATTACGGTGAAGGCCGTTTTGTCTATGCCTCCGGCGGTGAGCTGGCGTTTCAGATCAGGGTGCTGCGGGCACCCACCAAGGATGGTGTGGCCAGCCTGTACTCGGTTGCGCCCTACTGGCGTGAACAGGGTGAAAGCCAGATCGCGCATCTTACCTTCTCCAAAGGCAAAATGCCGGTGTATGTCGGCGGTGACCTGGCACAGCAGATTCTTAACGAGCTGGAGGCCGGACACCATCCGACATTGCATTACAAGGACTGGGCTACCTATAAAAATGATGTGGTGGTGACCATTTCCTCGGTCAATTTTCACGCCAAACTGGATGAATTTCAGCAATGCATTGCCAATGCACTGCCCTATGGGCCGGAGCGGCTTAAAGACACGGTGGTGCACTTTAATAACAATGAGTATGTGCTGAAGGAGAGCCAGCTGCGTAAGCTGCGGGATATTGTGCTGTTTGCCCAGGTTGACAGGGACATGCAGATTGAGCTGCACGGGCATACCGATGCCCGCGGGCGTCGTGCCTATAACCAGCAGCTGGCGGAGAAACGGGCCCGTGCGGTTGAGCAGTATTTGCTCGAGCAGGGGGTTTCGGCCAGCCAGGTCAGCCGCCGCGCCTATGGGGAGCGACAACCGATTGCCACCAATCGTACCCCACAGGGGCGCGCCAAAAACCGTCGTGTAAATATATTACTGGCACGGGACTGAGTGCTGCTCATTTCCGTTTTTAGCCTGCAGTGCATCGCAAAACAGGACACTCCTCGCCGTCTCCGGTATAATTCTGCAGCACACAGCGCTGGCACAGCCCGGCCGCTGTAACCCTGAGCGGGTTCATCCACACACTCAGCATTTTACTGAATTTCGGAGCATACATGTCTAAGGTCAAAAAAGTCGTACTTGCCTATTCTGGCGGTCTGGATACATCAATTATTCTTAAATGGTTGGAAGATACCTATAACTGCGAGGTGGTGACCTTTACCGCAGACATTGGCCAGGGTGAAGAAGTAGAGCCTGCACGCGCCAAGGCGAAAGCCATGGGTATCAAGGAAATCTATATCGAAGACCTGCGTGAAGAATTTGTACGTGACTTTGTTTTCCCCATGTTCCGCGCCAACACCATCTATGAAGGCGAATACCTGTTAGGTACCTCGATTGCGCGTCCGCTGATTGCCAAGCGACTGGTGGAAATCGCCACCGAAACCGGTGCCGATGCGATTTCCCACGGTGCCACCGGCAAGGGCAATGACCAGGTGCGTTTCGAGCTGGGTGCCTATGCGCTGAAACCAGGGGTTGAAGTGATTGCACCCTGGCGTGAGTGGGACCTGAACTCCCGTGAAAAGCTGATGGCCTATGCGGAAGAACACGGCATTGATGTGGATTTTGCCAAGAACAAGAAAAAATCACCTTATTCAATGGATGCCAATCTGCTGCATATCTCCTATGAAGGCGGCATTCTGGAAGATCCCTGGGCGGAAGCTGAAGAGGACATGTGGCGCTGGTCGGTATCACCGGAAAATGCGCCGGACACCCCGACCTATATCGAACTGACCTATGAGAAGGGCGACATAGTAGCGATCGACGGTGAGCCCATGAGCCCCGCGACGGTACTGGCCAAACTCAATGAGCTGGGTGGGCAGAACGGTATCGGCCGCCTGGATATTGTAGAAAACCGTTATGTGGGGATGAAGTCACGGGGCTGTTATGAAACCCCAGGCGGCACCATTATGCTCAAGGCGCACCGTGCGATTGAGTCACTCACGCTGGATCGTGAAGTGGCGCATCTTAAAGATTCGTTGATGCCCAAATACGCCGAGCTGATCTATAACGGCTACTGGTGGAGTCCGGAACGTGAAATGATGCAGCAGATGATTGATGCCTCACAGGAGCACGTCAACGGTGATGTGCGGGTTAAACTGTATAAGGGCGCTGTGACAGCCGTTGGTCGACGTTCGGCAACCGATTCGCTGTTTGATGAAAAGATTGCCACCTTTGAAGATGATGAAGGTGCATACAACCAGAAGGATGCGGAAGGCTTTATCAAGCTCAATGCACTGCGTCTGCGGATTGGTGCGCGACGTAAAAAATAATTCGCTGGGTTTAGCATTCGTATAGTGTTGAATGAAAAAAGCCCCGAAGTAATGCTTCGGGGCTTTTTTTATGCACAGGATGTGCGGTATTTCGCGTGAGGCAGGACGCCGGTAGCGAAGATGCACAGGATGTGCGGTATTTCGCGTGAGGCAGGACGCCGGTAGCGAAGATGTACAGGATGTGCGGTATTTCGCGGGAGGCAGGAGGGGAGTCGTTAGTCATTAGTCTGAAGTCATTAGTCAAAAGATAATTAACCAATGACACCGACTAAACGGTGTATTCACTTCGCTTGATACCAATGTCTATAAAATTTGCGTTTATTTATTCCGCACATCCTGTGCTCCACCCTTCGGGCCGTGCATCCGCACGTTCAAAGTGCTCCAGCACTTTAGTGCGTTCATTAGCGGACTTTTTTACGGTTTTCAGCCAAAGGCGGCGGCCCTATAGAAACGCCAGAATTTCCTTTTCTATATCCTGTTTATCGATAATCGTGCCCTGAGTAATTTCTTTTTCAAACAGTTCGCTAATCACCGCTGGAATTTCAATATTCGCTGCCTGCGCGATCGACTTCAGTGCATCGATGTCCCGCGTGTCGACTTCGCCGGTCAAGGCATTGGCGATCACCGGGGAGAACTTGGTCCATTCTGCGGTTGAGTAGACGATGGTTTTCAGTGGCTTGTCGCGACAGGTATCATAGGTTTTAAAACAGGTTGCGGTGTGCGGATCCATTAAATAACCTGTGGCAAACGCGGCCTTGATATACTGCTTGCCTTCGTCATCGTTGCAGTAATCGGCAGCAAAAATCTGCTGTATCTGTGCCAGCTCGTCGGTATTCAGCTGGTAATGTTTTTCATTATCCAGTTGCTGCATCAGTTCCCTGGTACGTGTCTCGCCAAACATATCAAACAGGATACGTTCAATATTCGATGATTTTAAAATATCCATTGCCGGCGACGTAGTCGCAATCACCGACTTGTCGCGCAGGTCATAGGCGCCGGTGTTGATAAACTGGGTCAGGATATTGTTATTGTTAGAGGCGATCAGGATTTTCTCCACTGGCAGGCCCAGCTGCATAGCATAGTAGGCGCCGAGAGCATTGCCGAAGTTGCCACTGGGGACATCCAGGTAAACCTTGTCGCCGAGGCTGATTTCATTCTGTCGAACCAGTTCCAGGTAGGAGTGAATATGGTAAATAATCTGGAAGATAATGCGGCCAAAATTCACCGAGTTGGCGGCGGACAGGAAGATGTGTTTTTCCTGCAGCTTCTGCCGGAAAGTGTCAGAACCCAGCAGGCGTTTGAGTGCGCTCTGTGCATCATCGAAATCACCCTTGATGCCGATGACTTTCAGGTTGTCTGCGTCCTCGGTCACCATCTGCAGACGTTGTACATCGGAGGTGCCGCCATCGGGGTACATGCAGGCGACTCGCACATTGGCGCGATTTTTAAACGTCTCCAGTGCGGCCGGACCTGTGTCACCGGAGGTGGCGGCCAGTATCAGGTACTGTTCATTGCGCTGCTGTGCAATCGACGACAGCACTATGCCAAATGGTTGCAGTGCCATGTCTTTAAAGGCACGGGTGGGGCCGTGATAGAGCTCGCTGACAAACAGGTCGTCATAAACTTTTCTGACCGGTACGGGATTGCGGCTGTCATCGAAGTTGTCATACAGGTCCAGTGCCTGATCAATCACCGCCTGCTCAATATCGACCTCAAATGCTGCCAGCAGGTCACGGGCCAGCTGTTTATAGTCGGCATTGATGTGCTGCGCGAGAAAGTCCTTGCCCAGGTTGGGTAGCGATTGTGGTGAGTAAATACCACCAAACGAAGAAATAGGGCTGAGTATGGCCTCGGAAAAGCTGATCTGCGCTGGGCGCTGGCCATCATTGCCACGGGTTTCGATAAACTTCATATGCGTGCTGTGCTGCTTATAGGTCAGGAAGGCGCGATTATAGCGAACCTGTGGCTTTATTTCATTAACGCGATGACTGAACCCTCAGCGTTTTATTAGAGCAGGAAAATGGTCGCCAGGCCGAGAAAGGCCAGCAGGCCGACCACATCGGTTATGGTGGTGAGGATTACGCTGCCGGCAATCGCCGGATCAATTTTAAAACGCTTCAGTACCAGCGGCACGGTGACACCGGATGCCGCGGCAAAGACCAGGTTGATGATCAGCGCCGCACCTATGACCAGCCCCACCGAGTAGTCGCCAAACCAGATGGTGGCAATTAGCGCCACCACCACGGCCCAGATAACACCATTAAACAGGCCCACCACGACTTCCTTATTGAATATCCAGCGCTGGTTGCTCGGGCTGATGTGCCCCAGTGCCATACTGCGAATTACCAGGGTAATGGTCTGGCTGCCGGCGATACCACCCATGCTGGCGACTACATTCATCAGAATCGCTACGGTGACCACTTTTTCCAGCGTGGTTTCAAAGTTACTGACCACCCAGGAGGCAAGAAACGCGGTGATCAGGTTAATGCCCAGCCACACCGCACGGCGTCTGGAGCTGGGAAATACCGGTGCGAACAGGTCTTCCTCGTCATTCAGGCCCGCCATGCTCAAGACCGAGTGATCGGCTTCGTCACGGATAACATCGACCACGTCGTCAACGGTGATGCGCCCCAGCAACATATTGTTGCCATCCACCACGGGCGCGGAGATCAGGTCCAGGTCTTCGAATATTTTTGCCACATCATTGTCTTCCATGTCGGATGGAATGGCCTCGACCTCGTCATCCATGATCTCTTCGACCGTGCTGCTGGGTTCATTAATCAGCAGTTGTGACAGCGGTAATACTCCCAGATAGTGATTTTCCCGATCCACCACAATCAGGTGATCGGTCAGGTTGGGAATGTCGCCGAGCAGGCGCAGGTAGCGCAGCACCACATCCAGGGTCACTTCCGGGCGGATGGTGATGGTGTCGGTGTTCATCATGCCACCGGCACTGTCTTCCGGGAAGGAGAGCACCGATTCCAGCAGCTTGCGGTGCTGGCTGTCGAGCGAATGCAATACCTGATCAATCACCGCCTTGGGCAGTGATTGCACAAAGTCGGCGGAGTCGTCCATTTCCAGGTCTTCCGCTACCTGCACCAGTTGTTCCGGCGACATGTCCTTGATCAGGTGATTACGAATTTCATCACCCAGGTTAATCAGTACCTCGGCTTCCGATTCCTTGGCCACCAGTGACCAGATAACAAAACGCTCGCGAGGTGGCAGAGATTCAATCAAATGGGCGATTTCGGTGGGATGCATGGCATTCAGCATGCCCGCCGCATGGTGCATGGTGCCAGCTTCCAGCGCTTCGGATAAAGCGCGAACTTTCTGCTCTGTTTTCTTTGCGAGGTCTGTACTGTCGACCATGTTTAAGCCCGTTATCTGGTTGAAGACACGCTGACTGCAGCAGTGTGTCTCTGGATAATATCTGAATTTTATAGAAAGATTGTTATCAAGTGTAGCTTAAGCGCTGGAGATCAGTGGCTGATTCAGGGGTGTTCCAGTTAAATCAGCCACAGACTGTGAGAAGATATTAACAGTGCAGAGCTAATTGCGCGGCAGTTTGTGCAGGTAATGTAGAGGTACTAGGGTGAAGTATGATTAAGCTGATTCACTGCCAGTGAAATTTCATCGGGGTAGGAGAGTCGTAATATCTCGTCACTTGACTGGCGCAATTGTTCAAAGCGGCTGTGGTTAATAATGTGTTTAACATCGAGCAGGCTATTCGCCTGTACACTGAAATGTTTCAGGCCCATGCCCAGCAACAGGCGGGTGTATTGCGTATCGGATGCCATTTCACCGCACATGGAAACGGGAATGCCATGGGCTTCACCGGCGCACAGGGTCATCTTGATCAGTTTTAATACCGCCGGGTGCAGCGGGTTGTATAAATAACTCACTTCATCATCAATGCGGTCAAATGCCAGCGTATACTGGATCAGGTCGTTGGTGCCGATGGAGAGGAAATCCAGCTGGCTGGCCAGGCTATCGGCAGCCAGTGCGGCAGCGGGCACTTCAATCATCGCGCCGATTTTTATATTGGGATCGAAACGCACGCGGCGTTTCTTCAGGTCTGCTTTAGCCTGTTCCAGCAGTTCCCGTACCTGAGCCAGTTCCGAGACACAGGTCACCATGGGGATCATCATCAGCACCGGGCCGTAACCGCCCGTGCGTAAAATAGCCCTGATCTGCTGCAGGAATAATTCAGGGTCTTTTAAACAGCGACGAATTGCACGCAGACCCAGAGCCGGATTATGCACCAGTGGACCGTGTTGCGTGGTGTCTGCCAGTTCCTTGTCGGCGCCCAGGTCCATGGTGCGAATGGTTAGAGGGTGACCCTTGAGGGCGCGTAATGCGCGCCGGTAAATCTCGAACTGCACTTCTTCATCGGGCATGTGGTTATGTTCGATAAACAGCATTTCGGTACGATACAGGCCGACACCGGTGTGATCGAACTGGCGTAGAATTCGCACATCTTCCGGGCGGTCGATATTACCCTGCAGATTTATTTTAAAACCATCCCGTGTCTGGCTGGGTTTGTTCTTTAATTCGAATAACTGCTTGCGTCGCTGACGTTCATCGCGGATCAGGCTTCTGAACTGACTGAGAACTTTTCTATCCGGGCTGATATGAATCTCGCCACTGCTGCCATCCAGAATCAGTATGTCATTGGCCTGAACAAAATGCCGTGCGCCGTGCACACCGACTATGGTCGGAATACCCAGGCTTTTAGCCAGAATTGCAGTGTGCGATAGAGGGCCGCCGTATTCGGTAATAAAACCGGCAATTTTCTGGTGTTGCATTAGTAGCGTGTCGGCCGGGGTGAGATCGTCGGCTACAATAATCCGGTTTTTTAGATGGTCACCGACCTTGTCATCGGCATGGCTGGCTTCGCTCTCGCTGATCAGACAGCGCTGAATGCGCTCTGCCACATGAATAATGTCATCCTTACGGGTTTTCAGGTAAGGGTCATCCATTTCATCGAAAACTTTTACAATGCGCTCCACCTGCGCCTGTAGCGCCCATTCCGCATTGCATAGACGTGCACGAATATGGCTGACCGTGTCTTCGTATAACACCGGATCGTCCAGCATCAGCAAATGGGTGTCGATAAAACTGGTAATATCGTGGGGCGTGTCCTGGGCGACAGTATCTTTTATATGAATCAGCTGCAGCTGTGCCTGGTGACGAGCCTTTTCAAAGCGTTTTATTTCATGGTCGGCATCGTATTTGGAAATTGAATATTCGAGGACTTCCGGTAATTCACGATGGTAAATATAGGCGGGGCCTATACTGATGCCCCTGGATACGGCAATGCCATTCAATAGCGTACTCATCCGCTGACTCCTGCTTTTAGTCGTACTGTTGGTTGAGCGCTATTCAACATAAGGTTTTATTCTGCTTCATCGAAACGGTTTTTAATTAATCGGCTGAGTTCGTTCAGGCATTGATCCGCGTCCTTGCCGTCAAGGTGTAATGTAATGCTGCTGCCTTTGCCGGCTGCCAGCATCATCACGCCCATAATGCTTTTGCCATTGACTCGCTGGCCTGATTTCTCTATTTCAAGTCCACAGCTATATTTCGAGGCCACACTGACCAGTTTGGCGGCGGCGCGGGCATGCAGACCGAGTTTGTTTATTATTTTTATATCCTGGCTGACAGTGCTCATGAATCTTTGTGACACTCACATAAAATAATACCATCGTGGCCACCGCTAACCGCTTTCAGTGCCATTTCTTCCAGGCTGAGTTGCGGATAATTGAGTATGCGTACCAGCATCGGCAAATTAAGGCCCGATACCAGTTTATAGTTTTTATCTTCGCTGATCTGTTTAGCGATATTACTGGGCGTGGCGCCGTAAATATCGGTGAGCACCAGTACCCCATGCCCTGTATCCAGTGTTTTAATATATTCTCTGGCCTGTGTCAGCACTTTTTCTACAGGATAATCCAGTGGCACTTCCAGTGCACGGGTTGCCAGCGGGCAGGTGCTCAGCATTTTTCTGGTGGTTTCCAGTAAATGAGATGCAATGTTTTGATGCGTTATCAGGAGTAGACCTACGCTCATAATAGTCTCTTGATCTTATGGGTTATCCATTTCACGGTGACGCAGAGAAACATTCTCGAATTTGTCACGGAAATAGTTATTAAGTAATTCGGCGATATAAACAGAACGGTGCTGGCCACCTGTACAACCGATAGAGACGGTCAGGTAGTAGCGATTCTGTTCGGCAAATTTGGGTATCCAGTATTCAAGAAAGTTACGGATATGGCTGAACATGTCAACCACATCATCCTGCTGCTTCAGGTACGCCTGAACTTCAGGATCCTGGCCGGTAAGCGGGCGCAGGCTGGGTTCCCAGTGGGGGTTGGGTAAACAGCGCACGTCGAAGACAAAATCGGAATCGGTGGGCACACTGTGTTTGAAACCAAATGACTGAAATAAAATTGATAATTGCTGCGGTGGTCTGGAGATAATACGTTTTTTAATCAGTGCGCGTAGTTGATGCACATTGGTGTGAGTGGTATCCAGACACAGGTCGGCGGTGAGTGCAATTGGTGATAACAGGTTGCGTTCTATATCGATTGCCTCTGCCAGCGGGATGCCCTTACGGGTGAGCGGGTGACGTCGACGAGTGTCACTGAAACGTTTGATCAGCTCATTGACGGCGGTCTCGAAATAAACCACTTCGATATCAATTTTGTCATTTTTCATCGGGCCGATTATGTCGCGGAAGCGCTTCAGATCAGAGGCGCCGCTGCGTGCATCTACACCCACGGCGACCTGGTCGTAAATCTGCATCTGACGGCTACTCAGCTGTTCGATAAATGCGGGCAATAACCCCACCGGCAGGTTGTCGACACAATAGAAGCCTTCATCTTCCAGTGTGTGCAGGGCCACTGTTTTTCCCGAACCTGATAGACCGCTGATAATGACGAGTTTCATAAAATCACGTGTATTGTGTTGGAGACCGCTCTGAAGCATTCATTACTGAATGGGCAGAGTAAATTTAACCAGAATATGTTCATGGTCCGTGTTGCTGAAACCGCAGTTAATCCTGACTTTCTTCATTTGACGATGCTGTGTTCATATTAATGTATTGCTGTTGCTGCTCAATAAAGTCATCAGTGGCATTGTGGCCATTTTCCATCAGTATATGGTTACGTACCGCTGCTTCAACCATTACCGCAAGGTTGCGTCCTGATGCTACCGGTAATTTTATTTCAGTAATCGGTACATCGAGTATGGTTTTAATCGAATGTGAACCATACAGGCGATCGAATTGCTGCAGCGATTCTTTTGTCATACGTTCCAGATGGATAACCAGTCGCAGATGTTTGCTTGGCTTGATCGCGTTTTCGCCGTACATGGCGCGAATATTCAGCACCCCCAGGCCACGAACTTCCATAAAGTCTTTTAACATTTCCGGGCAGGTGCCATCCAGTAGATTCGGTCCGATTTTGGAAAAAATCGCCGCGTCATCGGCAATCAGTCGATGGTTGCGAGTGATCAGTTCCAGTGCCAGTTCACTTTTGCCGATACTGCTTTCGCCAGTAATCAGTACACCGGTACCCATGACCTCCATAAACACGCCATGCAGGGTGATTTTTTCTGCCAGCATATCGGAAATATAAAAACGTACCGAGTCTATCAGTGTGCCACTGTCCAGATCGGATTGCAGCAAAGGCGTGTTGGTCTGGTCTGCCAGGCGTAGCATTTCATCGGGGACAGGTAAGCCATTGGTGATAATGATCGCTGCGGTGCGGCGGGTAAATATATCGCTTAGTGCATTTTTGGGGATATAGTATTTGCTAAGATACAGCCATTCTTTTTTACCAATAACCTGGACCCGGTTGGGGTGAATCAGGTTGAGGTGGCCGATCAGGGTCGATTGCTGGTTGAGATGCAGTGAGCGCTTGATAGGGCGCGTGCTATTGGCTTTACCTGCCAGCCATTTAAGGTCGATATTATCCTGCAGGTGGTTAAATAGATCGAGAGGGGTTAGCTGATCTAGCATAGATGCTGTGTCAGGAAGCAGCCTGGTGTTCGTGCATCCAGCCGGCGAGATGCGCATACAGATCCTTGTCTGTAATACAGTTGCGTAACTGGTCGCAGAACTTGCTGTCACTGAACATGCCGGCCAGTGTAGCCAGGATTTTCAGGTGCTCGTCGGTGCACTGTTCTGGCACCAGCAGAGCGAATAGTAAATCGGCGGGTTGTGCATCGGGGCTGTCAAAATCGACACCATGATCCAGTTTGACAAAACAGCCGACGGTTTTTTCCTGTCCCCCAGTTTGAAAATCAAGCCGTCCGTGGGGCAGGGCGACACCGTGACCCAGGCCGGTTGAGCATAAACGTTCACGCTCAACCAG
>JBFFND010000006.1:0-19719 GCA_041563375.1 Gammaproteobacteria bacterium
GTACCCCAGGTTGAAATAGCCAGCCCGGTTGTGCCAAACAGTGTCTGCATCGGTGCAAGATAGGTGAAGCCCATCTGCAATACCAGTAACACCGCTATTGCAATCAGCACATAAGGATTACCTGTAAACCCCTGTCTGTTAAAGATACTGGCACTGAGGTAGCGGGCATTAAACAGATAGAATATCTCAAACATCACCAGTGTATTGACCGCCACGGTACGTGCATGTTCAATACTGCTGTGCTGGGCTCTTTCCCACAGGAACAGGCCAAAGGTACCACTCATCAGAATCAGTGAGACAAAAATAATACGCCAGCTCAGATACATCGATAAAAGAGGCTCACCGGGACTACGTGGCGAGCGCTGCATCACATTATGCTCCGCCGGTTCAAATGCCAGTGACAGGGCAAGCGTGACTGCCGTCACCATATTGACCCAGAGTATCTGTACCGGGGTTAGCGGCAGATGCTGGAAGCCCAGCACGATGGCGGCAAGAATAATCAACGCCTCGCCCATATTGGTGGGCAGGATAAACAGGATGGATTTTTTCAGGTTGTCGTAAACCGTACGACCCTCTTCTACCGCATGGGCGATGGAGGCAAAATTATCATCTGCCAGCACCATTTCTGCCGCTTCCTTGGCAGCTTCTGTGCCCTTATGCCCCATGGCAATACCCACATCGGCACGTTTCAATGCCGGCGCATCATTGACCCCATCACCTGTCATGGCAATAACCATGCCCTGTTCCTGCAGCAATTTAACCAGCCGCAGTTTATGCTCCGGGTTGACCCGCGCATACACATCTACCACCTGCACCTGCTGGCGCAACTCATCGTCACTCATTGCCTTGAGTTGTTCACCTGTAATGACCTGATCGGTATTACGCAGCTTCAGCTGCTGTGCAATTGCTTTTGCGGTGGCTGCATGATCGCCGGTGATCATTTTTACCCGGATACCGGCACGACGGCAGCTTTGTACTGCACTGATGGCTTCTTCGCGAGGCGGATCAATAAAGCCAAACAGGCCCAGCATAATCAGACCATGACTTACATCATCAAAGTTCAGACCCTGGCTATTATCTGCAACTGGCTTAGTGGCTATGGCCAGTACGCGCTGCCCCTGTGCGGCCATTGTTTCAATTTTCTGCAACCAGTAGTTCATATCCACTGGCTGTTCTGTACTATCTACGCGTTGTTGCGCACATCTCTCCAGCACTTGCTCTGGCGCGCCTTTCATATAAATAAATGCCTCACCCTCGTGACTGTGATGCAATGTCGCCATAAATTTGTGTTCCGATTCAAACGGAATCAGATCACTGCGCGGATAGTTTTTAAGTTCTTCATCATGATTTAATCCAGCTTTTATACCTGCAACCAGCAGCGCACCTTCCATCGGGTCACCATGTACTCGATAACCTTCTTCCTGCTGTTCCAGCGATGCATCATTACACAACATGACACCGCGCAGCATCTGCAGCAATTCAGTCTTTTCTTCTGGTTGCACTTCTCTGTTGTGCAATAGAACAACCCCGTGCGGGTCATAGCCTGTGCCAGTAAAACTGAATTCGCAACCTGCACTGTGCAGGCTGCGGACTGTCATTTCATTGCGGGTGAGTGTGCCGGTTTTATCCGAACAGATCACCGAGACCGCGCCCAGGGTTTCTACCGCCGGCAGCTTTCTGATAATGGCATTGCGCTGTGCCATGCGCTGTACGCCGATTGCCAGGGTGATGGTCATAATCGCCGGCAGGCCCTCGGGAATCGCTGCCACTGCCAGGCTTACGGCAGCAAGGAACATATCCGCCAGTGCATAGTCATGTATCAGCACACCAAAGGCAAAGGTCACGCCAGCTATCAGCATAATCGCCAGGGTCAGCCAGCGGGCAAACTGTGCCATCTGCCTTAACAGTGGCGTGGTGAGGGTTTCGGTTTCCGACACCAGGCGACTGATATAACCGATTTCTGTGTCTGACCCGGTTGCCACCACCACACCACTGGCCTGCCCATGGGTCACCAGCGTGCCGGAATAGGCCATGCACAGGCGATCCCCCAGTACCGTGCTTTCCGAGACCGGTTCAGTGTTTTTTTCCACCGCCATGGATTCACCGGTAAGCGCGGACTCCTGTATATGCAGTCCTTTCACCCGCAATAAACGCAGGTCCGCTGGCACCTTGTCACCGGACTGCAAACTCACAATATCACCCGGCACCAGCTCCTCAGCGGGCAGGCTCAGCTGTTTACCGTCACGCTTAACCATCGCACTCAGTGACAACATTTGTTGAATTGCACGCAATGCGTTTTCCGCTTTGCCTTCCTGCAGGTAGCCGATTAACGCATTAATGAGTACCACACCAAGAATCACACTGGCATCAACCCAGTGGCCGAGCGAGGCAGTAACGAGTGCAGCGATTAACAGCACATAAATCAGCACATTGTGAAACTGGGAAAGAAAACGCAGCAGCGCACTGCGAGCATGTACCTGTGGCAGTCTATTAGCACCGTATGATTGCAGTCGTCTCGTGGCCTCGTCTTTCGACAGACCATCCAGGCTGCTATGCAATGCATGCAGTGCCTCCTCTGCAGACTGATAATGCCAGCGAGAAATGCGTCTGTTTTTTGAGTTAATGGGTGCTGTCGCCGTATGGGTATAACGCCACAGCAATATCACAGCCGACAACAGCAATAACACCAGTCCGCCCCATAACAACCATTCCATAGCAGTCCCATTTAACAGGGATGCAGGCGCTCGATCTAACTCACTAACGACATCACGTGTATTCATTTAAGCTCCTGCCTTAATAAAAGGGATGCAAGCCGGCTCCAGCTAAGATCAGCAATAACAGGCACCCCAGGTTCTTGAAGCAAAAAACCAGTATAGCAACCGAGGCACAGGCCAGTTTGATACAGCACAGCCAAACCTCAATGGTGACCATTGGCCTGACCAGAAAGCGAACATTAAAAAACTGCTTTATCCTGTGGCATAAACCCTTATCCTATGCAGATGAGTTTACAAGCTGCCAATCCCCACATTAATGCCACGGTCACTGCCTCCGCCGGCAGCGGCAAAACCTATATGTTAATCACCCGCATTCTGCGCCTGTTACTGGATGGCGCGGAACCGGGCAGCATACTGGCGCTCACCTTTACCCGCAAAGCCGCCGCCGAAATGCAGCAACGCCTGGCGGAGCGGCTGTACGAGCTGGCTACCGTGGATGATGATCGACTGCTGCAGCTACTGCAAGCACTTGAGCTGGATGCCAGCTACAGTGACCGTGCTCGGCGCCTGTATGAGGCCCATCAGTACTGTGACTACCCGGTGCGCAGCCTTACCTTCCACGCCTTCTGCCAGGATCTGCTGTCACGTTTTCCACTGGAAGCTGACATTCCACCCAATTTCGATTTACTGGAAAGCGCCGAACTGCTGATTCAACAGGCTCGGGATGCGCTGTTTAATGAAGCCGCGCTGGATATGCAGGGCAGCCTCTCCAGCCATCTGCAACAGCTGATGCAGTTATGCGGTGGGCTGCACAATCTGCACAGGGTACTGACCAGCTTCCTGCATCAACGCAGTGACTGGTGGGCCTACACCGATGGTGAAGCCGATATACTGGCCTTTGCGCAACAGCAGCTGGCCAGCAACCTGGGCTACCAGGCAGATGTCGATCCGTTACAGCAGTTTTTTTCAGCGCGGATGCAGCAGAATCTGCAGCAGTTTGCACAACTGCTGGGGGCAGAACAGGGCAAGAAAAACCTGCAGGCGGCGGACACCATTGCCAGCTGGCTGGTGCACAAGTCGGTGGAGCCCGCAGCGTTTGAACAACTGCGCGGCTGCTTTCTAACGCAGAAAAACGAGCCCCTTTCGCAGGGCAGAAAAGACAGCAAGGCCCTGCGCAAACGACTCGGTGATGACAAAACCGATCAGTTTCTTGAATTACACCTGCGCATCAGCGCGGCGATTCTCGACACCCTGGATCAACTCAACAAGCAGCATTGTTATGAGCTGAATCATCACTGGTATTACTGCGGTGTTAAATTTATCGAACATTACCAGACCTTAAAGCGCCAGCAGCGCATACTGGACTTTACCGACCTGGAATGGCGCAGTTATAAATTATTACAGGACTCGGATAATGCACTGTGGATTCAGTACAAGCTGGATCAGCAGATACAGCACTTACTCATCGATGAATTCCAGGACACTAACCCGACCCAGTGGCAACTTATTCTACCGCTGCTGCAGGAAATTGCCGCGGCCGAATCTGAATCGGCACGCAGTGTGTTCCTGGTGGGCGATGAAAAGCAGTCGATCTACAGTTTTCGCCGTGCCAAGCCGGAACTGCAGCAGCAGGCTGCTAACTGGCTGGCTGAACACCTCAACGCGCAGAATTTCCCCCTGAATAAATCCTGGCGTTCATCACCGGCGATTATGCATACCGTCAATGCGGTGTTTGAACAGGAACAGTTCCAGGCCACCCTGCCCACATTCAAACCCCATGAAACCAACCATAAAGATTTACCCGGCCGGGTTGAAGTATTGCCGCTATGGCAGAGTAAAGATGTAGTAGAAGAGGACACAGCTGTCTACTGTCGCGACCCCCTGCTACAGCCACGCAGTGAGTCGCCCAGTATTCACCAGTATGAAGCACGCCAGATCGCACAGCATATCCAGCAACTGATCGATCAGCGCACCGCGGTCATCGAGAACGGCCAGAGGCGTGCGCTGAACTACAATGATATTTTTATTCTGGTACGCAAGCGCGCCCATGTGGCGGAATTTGAACGGGCACTGCGGGATGCGGGCATTGCCTACCTGGGCACCAATCGCGGTACCTTCCTTGATTGCCTGGAAATTCAGGACATGGAAGCACTGATCAATACCCTGCTCACGCCATTTAATAACCTGGCACTGGCGCAGGTGTTAAAGTCACCAATATTCTGCGCCACTGATGATCACCTGCAATTAATTGCCGCACACAAAGGCTCGGCCCACTGGTATGAGCGACTACAAACCCTGTCGGACCAGCTGGAACCACAACATCCCCTCAGCCGCGCCTGGCATTTGCTCAGTGAATGGCGCCAGCTCACCGATAGAATACCGGTGCACGACCTGCTTGACCGGATTTTTGCCGACACCGATTTACTCGAGCGTTACCGTCGCGCCACGCCAGCTGCCCTGCAACCCAGGGTGAATGCCAACCTCACCCTGTTTATGGAAATGGCCCTGGATCTGGACAGCGGTCGCTATCCCAGCCTGATGCACTTTCTGTATTATTTACGCAGCCTCAGACAGACCAGCGGTGATGCGCCGGATGAAGCACCGATGCAGACCCGTGAACCGCGGGTAAAAATCATGACCATCCATGCCAGCAAGGGCCTGGAAGCGCCGGTGGTTTACCTGGTGGACAGTATCGTGGTGGATAAAGACCGAACGGCGATGAGCACCCTGGTGAACTGGCCGGTGGAACAGCAACGGCCACAGCATTTCCAGCTGATTCCCGCCAGCCAGCAACAGGACAGCGTCAGCCGCGCATTACGTGATCAGCAGAAACTGTCGCAACAGAAAGAAGATGCCAATCTGCTCTATGTCGCCCTCACCCGCGCCCGTCAGTACCTGTTTGTCAGCGGCTGCCAGGGGGAACGCGGGCCATTTCTCGACTGGTATTTCCCGTTACAGCAGGCACTGCAGAAACTCAGCGGCAAGGATGAGGCGCAGCTGGTGTACAGCACCGGGGACCAGTCAAGCGCGATCGAGAGCGGCGACATGTCCGCGCAAACGGAAGTCCCAGCGATTGAAATTCCGCCAGCATTGCGGCAGAAAATCAGTAGCCAGGCGAATCAACCCAGTGCGCTCTCACCCAGTCAGGCCGATCTGCGCAAGCCGCCAGAAACAGCCCATGAAGACAATGACGCCGATGCACAACAGCGCGGCATCGCGATTCATTTCTGCCTGGATGCCTTAACTCGCAGCAAGCCACTGAGTGAAGCTCAACTGCGCAAGCAGCTGCAATATGCATTTAGTACGAGCCAGCAAACATTACTGGATGAATGGATCGGCATTGCCACAAAGGTGATTCAACACAGGGATTTACGTGCAGTATTTCAACCTGAAAGCCTGTTGAAATTTTATAATGAGTGCCCCATACAATATACCTTAGACGATCAGGCAGTGTATGGCATTATTGACCGCCTGCTGGTAGGTGAAGACCGTGTGATGATTGTGGATTACAAAACCCATCAACAGGCCACGACCGAGAATATGGCGACACTGGCGGCGGATTACCGGCAGCAGATGCAACTCTATGCATCGGGGGTAAAACAGCTGTGGCCGGATAAAACAATCGAAGCCTGTTTGCTGTTTACCGAATGCTGTGCACTACAGCCGGTAGCCGTCAACTAACCAACTTGTGTTAATGATAAATAAAACCATAGAGCCAATATAATGAGTGAGTCCCAGTTTATCTTCGAAGCCACTGCAGACAATTTCCAGCAGGGCGTGATTGACAATTCCTACAAGGCACCGGGAGTGGTGGATTTCTGGGCCGAGTGGTGCGAACCCTGCAAACAGCTGATGCCGATTCTGCATAAAATTGTCAACGAACTGCAGGGCCAGTGTATACTCGCCAAGGTCAATAGCGAAACCCAGCCCGAACTGGCGCAACAGTACCAGATTCGCAGCATCCCCACGGTAATGATTTTTAAAAACGGTGAAGTGGTAGAAAAATTCAGTGGCGTGCTGCCGGAACAGAGCATACGCGCCCGCATTGAAAAACACCGCATTACCGAAACGGATATCAAACGTCAACAGGGCATGCAGGCGATACAGTCCGGCGATTTTGATACCGCGAAAGACCTGCTATTACAGGCAGAACAGCTGGATCCCGAGCATGTTGGCGTGCAGATTGACCTGGCGCACCTGGAAGCAAAACAGCAGGATTATGCGGCAGCACAAACCCGGCTGAATAAACTGAAAATTGCTGATCGGGAACGTGAAGAAGTGATCAATCTGCTGAACAAAATCGAGCTGGAAATGGCCACGCAGAACGCACCACCGCTGGATGAATTGGCCCGCATGGTGGAACAGGACCCGGCGGATAACCTGTCACGCTACCAGCTGGCCACCCAGTTAATTAACCAGGGTGAACATGAAGCCGGCCTGCAGCATCTGCTGACAATTCTACAGCGTGACCGTAAATTCCAGAATGATGGTGCGAGAAAAGCCATGCTGTCGACCTTCTCACTGCTGGGTAATGAACATCCTCTGGTCAATGAATACCGCCGCAAGATGTTTAATGCAATGCATTAGGGTTTAGGTAAGGCACTGAAAAAAAGTAGAAGCAAAAGAAAACGCGAATGAACGCGAACAACGCACTAAAGTGCAGGAGCACTTTGAACGTGCGAATGCACGGCCCGAAGGGTGGAGCACATGGATGTGCGGAATAAATAGACGCAATTAAAGCATTATATTTGTCAGCTTCACTGTTGTTGGCGTTAATCGTTCGTTTATGAGAGCCCGCAAATGCACTTAGTGCGTCCATTTGCGGACTTTTAAACACCACAGCAAAGATACACTGCGGCAGTTAAGCTTATAGCGTATTGAGCTGCTCAATCAGTTTGCTTGCCGGCACATAACCCGGCATCAGCTGGCCATTTTCCAGCATAATCGCCGGTGTACCACGAATGCCCAGTGCGGTGGCCAGCGCCTGGTGTTTTTTCACCGGGTTATCACAGCTACGCTGTTCAATATCCTCGCCCGCCTTGGCCAGGCTCAGTGCCCTGTTCTGGTCTTTGGCGCACCACACAGACACCGATGCCTCGACGCTCTTTGGCCCCTTGAAAGGTGCAAAGATATAACGCACCTTCACGCCGTTATTCTGGTACTGCTCCACTTCATTATGCAGGCGCACACAGTAAGGGCAGTAAATATCGGTAAACACCGTAATCGTGTGTTTCACCTCGCCTTTCGGCTGGTACACAATCATATTGTTTTCGCCCAGCTCATTGAGCGCATCCAGGCGTATCGCGCCGCGGGCCATTTCCGTCAGATTGGTGCGGGTCTGCATATTGTACAGATCACCATCCAGCACAAAGGCGGCATCTTTTGTCATATACAGAACCTGCCCACCGGCCACCACCTGATAAAGTCCCGCCACCGGGCTTGCGGTAATTTCTGCATTCGCCGCAGCTGGTAATACATTGGGCAGCGCCTGCTTTAACTGTTTGATATCAGCTTCACTGGTCGCATCACTGGCCTGAACCAGGCTAAGAGGTGTGCTTGCAACGGCCAGCAGTGCAGCAAGCATGATTGGACGTAAATGGGAAAATAACTTCATAAAACGCTCTCGATTGATTGGGCTGTTCACATAGACCCGGCAGATTATAAATAATTCCACCGGACTATTGGTGATAAATAGCCATATTAATGCCTAATAACTCAAACATCATCATAAACACCAGCACAGCGGGCACTGCAGCCATGCAGCAGAAATAGACACAGGCATCAGGCACGGGGATGATGCTGCTGATAAATATCCTGCAGCCTCTGTTTCGCCACATGGGTATATATCTGGGTAGTGGAAATATCACTGTGCCCCAGTAACATCTGCACTACCCGCAGATCCGCCCCGTGATTCAATAGATGGGTGGCAAAGGCATGGCGCAAAGTATGTGGCGACAGCAGCTCCGGATTTATCCCCGCCTGCAGCGCATAGCGCTTGAGCAGGTACCAGAACGCCTGACGGCTCATACCACTGCCCCGATTGGTGACAAACAGTGCATTGCAGGGGGGATGACGCGCCATTAAATCCGCACGCGCATGGCTTATGTAGTTCTGTAGCCAGTCGATGGCTTCTTCCCCCAGCGGCACCAGGCGCTCTTTATTACCCTTACCCATCACCCGCACCACCCCCGGGTCAATCGACACCTGTGAAAACTGCAGTCCGATCAACTCACTCACCCGCAGGCCGGTGGCATACAGCATTTCCAGCATTGCCCTGTCACGCAGTCCCAGTGGCTGGTTAATATCCGGCGCGAGTAGCAGCGCTTCCACCTGTGTCTCACTCAGGCTTCGCGGTACCGGCGGTTCCGGTTTAGGGGCTTCAATCAATGCCACCGGGTCTACTTCAATGCGCCGCTCACGTTGCAGCCAGGCATAAAAACGGCGCATCGATGACAGCAAGCGTGCTGCGCTGCGGTTTTTACTGCCCTGCTCAAAGCGACAGGCAAGAAAACCCTGCAGCTCTCCCTGCTGTGCATTTTTCAGTTCACTGTGCTGACTGGCCAGCCATTGTGCCAGGCTCGCCAGATCATTGCGGTAGGCCGCCAGGGTATTCTGGCTCAGGCCGTGTTCCATCCACAGCGCATCGAGAAACTGTTCTATCAGTTGCTGTTCGGGCAGTGAAAGTTGATCAACTTTAGCCATATAAGGGGTGTGATAAGCCTGTCTCTGGAATGTGATAAAATGGCGCCCTGACGAGCCTGGGCACCTCTAAATAATGATGACATATCAACATTGTTCAGAGGCGCCCCGCCTCAGGCAAAAGACTACACCGATTAAACAATGATTGCAGCCATGGCAGACAATATACCTTCAAATCAGACACCCGCGGATATCAGCTACCTGATTCTAGCCGGTGGCCGTGGCCAGCGCATGGCGGGAGCAGATAAGGGGCTGATGCTGTGGCAGGGCAAACCGATGATTGAACATATTATGCAGCAGCTCGGCGCCCGAACCGATAACACCATCATCAGCGCCAATCGCAATCAGCAACAGTATGCGGAATATGCAGCACAGGTCATCAGTGACAGCCCGAACAATACCACTGGGCAGGAGCACTTCCAGGGACCACTGGCAGGCCTGCTCAGTGCGCTTGAGGTTTGCCGCAGCCAGTACCTGTTATGCGTACCCTGCGACTCACCCGCGCCACCGCAGAATTTACTCTCGCAGTTACAGCAGTGCATGCAGGCTCAAAACAGTCAGGCTGCGGTGTGTCATGATGGCGAACGACTGCAGCCGCTGTTTTTACTGCTGTCGACACAGTATCGTCAGCAACTGGGTGATTACCTGCAACAGGGGCACCGTAAGGTGCAGGATTTTATCGCCCTGATTGAACCGGCCATCTGCGATTTTTCCGCACAGCGAGAGGCCTTTCGTAATTTCAATAGCACACAGGATATGCAGGCATGATAAATACAGACGCGCCGCAGATTCACTATGCAAAACCATTACTCGGCTTTGCCGCCTATAGCGGCACCGGTAAAACGACACTGCTGGTGCAACTGATTCCCGAGTTAAAACGCCGCGGCCTGCGCATTGCCGTGGTAAAGCACGCACATCATAATTTCGATGTAGACAAGCCGGGCAAGGACAGTTATGAATTACGCAAGGCTGGTGCCACACCCATGCTGATCAGCTCCAGTCGACGCACGGTGATTATGATCGACCACGAAACCGAGCAGGAACCGCAGCTGGATCAGCTGCTTGCACAGATTCCCGCCGATTCGGTTGATATGGTACTGGTGGAAGGCTTCAAGCAGTGGCCGTTTGCAAAAATCGAGCTGCACCGCACAGCGACGGATAAACCGCTGCTTCACCCCACTGACCCGAATATTATTGCTGTCGCCCATGACCACGATACGCCACTGACCAACACCTCACTGCCGCAACTGGACCTTAACGATATTCAGGCCATCGCCGATTTTGTTATCGACTATAAAAACCGCGCAGCCGAATCCTGATAAACACAACACATATATAAAGTATCTCTATGATTAAAAAACAAGCCTCATGCAACGACGAATTCGACCCGGACTCATTAAGTTTTGAGCAGGCATTGCAGCGGATTCAACAGAGTATTCTGCCGATCAAGGGCAAGAGAAACGTCACCATTCGCGAAGCCGCCGGGCATATTCTCGCGGATAATGTGACATCACCCATGGATGTGCCACCATTTATCAACTCTGCCATGGATGGCTATGCCATCTGCGCGGCGGATATACCCGCCGATGGCAGCATATCACTCAGGGTGGTTGGCAAATCCTTTGCCGGTAAACCCTTTGACGGTGTATGCAATCGCGGTGAAGCGGTGCGTATTATGACCGGTGCCGTGGTACCGGAGGGTGCCGACACGGTGATTATGCAGGAACACGCTGAAGTGGATGGCGAGCAGATCCGTATTGGCAGTGAACACTCTGCACAACAGAATGTACGCAAGCCAGGGGATGACTTTTTCTGCGGCGATACCATTATTCGTGCCGGTGAACGATTGTCGCCCGCCAAACTGGGCCTGCTCGCCTCGGTGGGAGTGACCGAGTTTAAAGTCATTCGCAAACCGGTGGTGGCATTCTTTTCCACGGGTGATGAATTAAAAGGTGTGGGCCAGCCCCTGCAACCCGGTGATATTTATGACAGCAATCGCTACATATTATTCGGCATGCTGCAAAAAATGGAGGTTGACTGCATCGACATGGGCGTAGTGCCGGATATCCGTGAGGAAATTGAGGCCACACTGAAAGAAGCTGCCGATATTGCCGATATGGTGATTACCTCCGGCGGTGCGTCGGTGGGTGAAGCCGACTTTATTAAACTGATTCTGGATGAAATCGGTGAAGTCGGCTTCTGGAAAATCGCCATGAAACCCGGCAAACCACTGGCCTTCGGTCACATTAATAACACGGTATTTTTCGGCTTACCCGGCAATCCAGTATCCGCCATGGCTACTTTTTACCAGTTTGTGCAGCCCAGTTTGCGTCTGCTGGAGGGCGAAACGGTGAGTGAGCCACTGCGTCTGCGTGCCAGGACCCTGGCCAAACTCAAAAAACGCCCCGGCCGCAAGGATTTTCAGCGCGGCATTATGTCAAGTAATGAACAGGGTGAACTGGTGGTGGACACCACCGGCATGCAGGGCTCGCATATGCTGAGCTCCATGGCCATGGCCAATTGCTTTATTGTGCTGGAACGTGACGCCGGGGATATTGAAGCCGGTGAAATGGTTGAAGTGCAGCCATTTAATGAGCTGATTTAGCACAATCCCGGTATAAGCCAGCCCACGCTTGATTTAAAAAGAAAACGCGAATGAACGCGAACAACGCAAATAGACGCTATCCAGGCCTTAATATACGTAGTTTTTGGTATTCATTGGCATCCTTAGCATTGTTGGCGTTAATCTTTCAGGGAAATGCTCTATTTATGCATCAGCAGTGATGAGGCAAAGCCGATGTCCAGATTGTGTATTAAAAAGAAAATGCACTAAAGTGCAGGAGCACTTTGAACGTGCGAATGCACGGCCCGAAGGGTGAAGCACAGGATGTGCGGAATAAATGACAGCTCCTGCGCATCCATGCGCTCGCTGAATTAGTGCATACATGCACGTCAACGTGGGCAGCGCAGACAGATGCTATCCATCCAGATCCCTTACCCCCTGATTTTTAGCGTTAATTTGCGTGCATTTGCGTTGTTCGCGTTTTCTTTTCTGCCCGGTCGCTGCACGCAAAATACCGCACATCCTGTGCATCTTCGCTACCGGCATCCCTGCCTCTCGCGAAATACCGCACATCCTGTGCATAAAAAAAGGCCGTATCGGATGATACGGCCTTTTTTTGTCAGGTTGTGGCGGGCCTGACAGGGTCTAGCTTGAAGCTGAATTAAGCTTTTTTGCGCTTCGCACGGCGCTTTTTAGGCTTCAGAGACTTTTCAAGCTTGCTCAGTTGCTGCTTGGTCCATTTTTCAACGAACTTGGCAACCGCCGCTTCCTTGTTTTCAGCCATCTTGATCAGCGCTGCTTCACGCTTGGCTGCAACTTTCAGCTCTTCACGTGCTGCTTTCAGATCGGCTGCTACAGCGTCAATTTTCGCTTTCATTGCTTTTTTCGCTTCAGCTGCACGCTGTGCTGCGGCTCTTTTCTTTGCAGCGGCTTCTTTTTTCTTGGCAGCTGCCATTTTCTTTTTAGCGGCAGCGGCTTTTCTTTTTGCTGCTGCAGCGGCTTTCTTTTTCGCTGCGGCTGCTTTTTTCTTGGCTGCAGCGGCTTTCTTTTTAACTGCTGCGTTTGGCGCTGCTTTCTTTGCTACTTTTTTCTTTGCAACGCGTTTCTTGGTTGTTACTGACTTTTTCACTGCTTTCTTCTTTGGACGTGCCATATTTTTATTCCTCTTTGACGGGTTGATGCACAGATTATAATTCGTATTTTCTGTATTACAAATAAATCAAGGCTTTAATGTGCTTTTTTTTCATTTTTTTTAAGTTTTTTTGCAAAAAAAACCTGGGACAGTGCCCAGGTTTTAAGTTTTTAAGTCAATCTGCGGTTTTTAAGATTTTAATTTCAACTGAAAAACTTTTTAAGTTGCAGTTAATTATCTTAATTTTGCTGTCAATCTGACATGCAGTCCGACTTTAAAGGGTCGATGTTTTTTACACTTTGGCATTATATATTAATGTATCCGTATGCTTAGAAACGGAATCCGGTTTGCACAAAGCCACCGAATGATGAGTCTTCGCCAACAACAACCGCTGCATCTAGATGGAAACCTAACCACAAGCCTACACCCAATGAGAGCAAATCAGGGTCATTGGAACCACTGGCAGTATTGGTCTGATAACCTGCACGCAGCTGGAATACTTCAAATGTATTCAACTCTGCACCAACAGAGAACATTTTTGAGGGGCTTTCAAAGCCAATAGGCTCGATTTCAGTTAAGTCCATGTCCGCAGCCAGGGTGAAAAAGCCACCATCGAAGGCTACACCGGCACGCAAATGTCGATCAAAATTAATATCAACTGGAACTGGTGTATTTATGCCTGCAGGAATGGTTTTGCTTTCTTCCAGCAGGTTTTTTGCCACCAGACCAACGCGAACACTGTCCAGCACATTGAGCACTACACCGGCATCCAGCGTGGTGAAGCTACCCAGATCAGTCTCTTCATCGAACGCATCTTCAACATCAATATTTTCAATACTTCTCCTATAAGCGATACCGTCTACATTCACCATCTTGGGCATAATACCGACGGATAGCTGCACACCCGCAAGAGAAAAATCCGTACCGATCGGTAAACCGATTTCAGTGGTCATCACACCAATCGCCTGCACCGTCGCGTCAGGATTTGCAAGGTTTTGATTGAAATCAACAATACTCACAGAGGCATTGGCATTGGCACGCAGGCTCAGGCCCCAGGTGTAGCTATCACCCGAATAGATTACTGCGGCATTGGGGGTTACACCGAGCATCAGACTGGAATTTTCCAGGCCTTCAATAAGATCATACTGTCGCTGTAAGTCTGCTAGCGTTTGAACTGCCTGATCTTCAATATCCTGGAACTCGTCAATTGAATCAATCACATCCCCATCATCAATGGCCTGCACACCGATCGCAGGAAACAGTACTGCAAATGTGTCATCATTTTCATTCACTGTCAGCATGCCGGGATTGGATAATGCAGCAGTTGTAATACCGCCGGTTGCAACACTCACATTACCCATGGCCACTGAGCGTGCATCATAGTAACCATAGGGCATTGCCTGCACCTGCGTGACACCAGCCAGCATTAAACCTGCGAATAGCAGACCTCTTTTTTTCATAATAATCTCCAATACTCTGTTGAATAAGCCGAGTTTATAACAAAATACTCTGAAAACAAGAAATCGCGCCGATTATCAGACCGTGTGATCAACTGATGCACGCATTTGCGTAATCCATTACAATTTCGCTTTGTTTATCTCTCGCAGCCCTGATCATGCAAATTCCCGACAATTACGCCCCCGTATCCCTGTTAAAACGATTGCTGGCGATTATTTATGACCTGTTTCTGTTGATTGCGGTTTTTTTCGCCGTGGGCATCCCCCTGAGCATTCTGACTACGTTTATATTTAATGCCGGCAATGCCATCACTGAAGAACATCGCTTCTATCTGCTGAACCAGGTGATTATTCTTGGCAGCCTGTTTATTGCCAGCGTATTTTTTTATGGCTGGTTCTGGACCCATGGTGGACAGACACTGGGAATGAAAACCTGGCGTATTATGCTGATCTCAAACAATGCACAGAGGATCAGCTGGAAACAGGCAATACAACGATATTTCGCGGCAATATTATCCTGGCTGGTGCTGGGGATGGGTTTTCTATTAAGCCTGCTCGATGATAAAAAACGCTGCTGGCATGATATGCTGTCTGGCACCAGCCTGGTGCAACTTGAGAAGCCGAAAAAATAGCTGCCGCACTTTAGCCAGGCGCTGTTGCCAGCACAGCTGGGCAAACGTAAATATTATTGTGCAATACCGGTTTATTATAAATGTCTGCGCTAAGGTTCTTATTTAACCTTACGCAACGCATAAAAACTGGCCATGGCCACGATCAACACCGGTGCAGCGGCGCTGATAAACGGGTTGACATTGTAAACCTGTCCCAGATGATTCATGGTTCGATTCAATAAAAAGAAGCCGATTCCCAGTAGCAGGCCGAACAATACGCGGTTTCCTGCGCCAGCAGAGCGCTGCGAGCTGAACACAAATGGCAGCGCAATCAGCAGCATTACCAGGGTTGACAGAGGTGTGAAAATTTTAATCCAGAATGCCAGCAGGTAATGACTGGATTCAAGCTCATTATCATTCAGATACTGGCTGTAGAGCAACAGATCATAGGCTGACATGTTTTCCGGTTTCACACTCACCACATCAAATAGATCCGGATTAAGCAGGCTGTCCCAGGTTTCAAACCTGGCCTGTTCGCTAACAACCTGTGTACCACTAAAATCAGTTCGAGTGACCTGCTCAAGTTGCCACTTATCCTGCGTAAAATGCGCTGAACGAGCCTGTGTAATCTGTTTGAGCTGATGAATTTCATCAAATTCATACACCTTGACCTGACCCAGATTTAGTCCCGGGTAAACATGACTGACATAAACAAAGCGTTGCCCGTCCCTTGCCCAGAAGCCACCTTCACCGCCCAGGGTAACTGTCTGGCTCAATTCCTGTGCACGCACCGCCTGTGCCTGGCGCTCACTGATGGGCACCACAAATTCGCCCACAAGGGCAACAAACAGCAGCAAAATAAAACCGGCACGTAGTACAGAAAACACGATGCGCATAATCGATATGCCGGCGGCACGCATCACCGTCAGTTCACTGTTCGCGGCCAGCGCGCCCAGGCTGAGCAGGCTGCCGATCAATACCGCCGTGGGAAACAGTTCATAGAGTCGTTTGGGCAGGCTGTACAGCACAAACTGTGCGGCATTGAACATGCTGTAACTGCCCTTACCTACCTCATCCAGTTCCGAGACAAAATCCACAAAGGCCAGTAATGCGCCCAGTACCAGCAGCACCATAAAGCTGCCACCAATCACGGTTCTGCCAATATAACGATGCAGGATATTCATACCGACTTCACCGCCTGGAAGCGTTTCAACAGCTGTTTAATGCCACCGGCCCGCTTACCCCACCAGTACACAATCAGCAATATCGCCACCCCATGCACCCACCAGATACCAAGCCACTGTGGCACTGTCTGTTTTTCCACCCAGCTTTGCCCAACCCCGAGCAGGTTGGAATAAATAAGATAAATCAGAATCGCCAGTGCCAGTTTGGAGTACCGCCCCTTGCGCGGTGTGGTGTAACTCAGTGGCAGGGCAAGAATGGCGAGCAGAAAGCAGGCGATCGGCAGCGACAGGCGCCAGTGCAATTCGGCTATGTAATCCGCACGACCCGAGTCCAGCAATTCCATCGTGGAAAGTGACTGTTTGCGTCCCGGCTGAACCGCAACCTCGCTTTCCGGCAGATAGATACCTTTCTGCGCATACTGAATAACGCGAAAATCCGCCTGTCCTGGGACACCTTCATAGGTATAACCGTCTTCAAACATAATAAATTGTCGTCCCTGCTCATCCCGGTAGCGCCGAGCACTGCTGGCGGACTCGATATTTTCCCGCATTTGACTGGCGCTTGACACCCCGCTTCCACGCGGCAGCTTCAACAGGGACGATGCCTGCTGCGCCGCTGATGTCTCAGCTGGGGATTTTCCTTCAAGAACCTGGTGCATAAAGACATTGTGCATCACATGACCGTCATCGGACTGGCGCTGCAAAAACAGAATGGCCTCACCATTACCGGCCTCATTAAAGCGGCCCGGCGCCAGCCCACTGAGCTGCGACTGATTATCAATTTCCAGTTTGAGCAGCTCCGCCTGTTGCGACACCCAGGGCATCACAAACAGCGTGAGATAGGCGAGAAACAATGTGGCCGGTATCACCACGATTAACAGTGGCCGATATAATCGTTTCAGGCCAACCCCACAGGCGCCCAGCGCCGCCATTTCATTGTCTTTATACAGTCGACTGAAGTTTAACAGCACCCCCAGATACAGGCTCAGGGGCACCAGCAGAATCAGATAACGTGCACCGGTAAACATCAGCAACGGCCACACTGCCTCACCGGGAATACTGCCCTCAGCCGCCTTACCCAGCAGTCTTGCCAGCGTGCCGCTTAGCAGGATCAGCATCAGTACTAGCGTCACCGCCAGCCAGGTCAGCAGCAGCTCTTTTGATATATAACGGTCGATTATGGTGAAATGGCGTTTAAGCATGAAATTGGTTAGCTATCTGGTTATATTATGGCGGTTTTTTATGATGATGACTGTGACTATTCTACCCCAGCTGAACTGCACTTTTATGATGCAGTTCAGCGAGTTTGCGCATATTCAGGGGGCATAAAATTGCATTTTTTCAAAATAATCCCGATTTTTAGCAAATAACGCTATATATCACGCAGCGGATTGCATAAAATCCCCTGCAAATAAGCCACCTGTATATAACAACAGCGGCAGATCATTTTCCTGACAGCAACTTGCCTGAACGTATTTTAGAAGGAATTGTCTGTTAGCAGTAATAAATTTACAAAATGGAGCAACTATGGAATTTTCGGTTAAGAGCGGAAGCCCGGAAAAACAGCGCATATCCTGTGTCGCCGTTGGCGTTTTCGAGTCACGTAAACTGTCCCCCTCGGCACAAATTCTCGACGAAGCCAGCGATGGCTTTATTTCCAACCTGATTCGCCGCGGCGAATGTGAAGGCAAACTTGGCCAGACGCTGTTATTACACAATGTACCCAATACACTTTGTGACCGCATCTTACTGATTGGTTGCGGACGTGAAAAGCATTTTGACATCAAGGCCTTCCAGAAAGCCAACAGTGTGGTCGCCACTTTTCTTGACGATCGAGGTGCCACCGAGGTGTTTTCATGCATCAGCGAACTGAATGTCAAAAACCGCGATTCCTACTGGAAAGTCAGCCATGCAGTGCAGGCCACAGAAGATGCGCTCTACCGTTTTGACCAGTTAAAAAGCAAAAAAGAGAACAGCCGCCGCCCATTGCGCAAAGTTGTTTTCAGTGTACCCAGTCGACGTGAACTGCCGGAAGGTGAAAAAGCGGTGCGCGAAGGCATGGCTATTTCCTCGGGTATTAAGCTGACCCGCGACCTGTCCAATCTGCCGGGTAATATCTGCACCCCCACCTATCTGGCAGAACAGGCTCGCGCACTGGAAAAAACCCACCGTAACTTCAAGGTAGAAATCCTGGAAGAAGCGGACATGGAAAAGCTCGGCATGGGCTCTTTTCTATCTGTATCCCGTGGTTCACGCCAACCAGCTAAACTGATTAGCATGCAACACAAGGGTGGCGACAAAGATCAGCAGCCGATCGTACTGGTGGGTAAGGGTGTCACCTTTGATTCCGGTGGTATCAGCCTGAAGCCAGGGGCCGCCATGGATGAAATGAAATACGATATGTGCGGCGCAGCCAGCGTAATGGGCGTATTGAGTGCCTGTGCTGATCTGCAACTACCCTGCAATGTGGTTGGCATTATTCCCGCCACCGAAAACCTGCCCGATGGTCTGGCCACCAAACCCGGCGACATTGTCACCAGTATGTCAGGACAGACCATTGAAATCCTTAACACCGATGCAGAAGGTCGCCTGATTCTGTGCGACGCACTGACCTATGCACAGAAATTTGACCCCGATGTGGTGATTGACATTGCCACCCTGACCGGTGCCTGCATTGTCGCTCTGGGTAATCACCCTGCTGGCTTGCTGGGCAATCACAACCCATTAATCAACGACCTGTTGAATGCCGGGCGCGATTCCGGTGACCGTTGCTGGGAGCTGCCACTGTGGGATGACTACCAGGAACAACTGGACAGTAACTTCGCCGACATCGCCAATATCGGTGGACGTGAAGCTGGGACGATTACCGCTGCCTGCTTCCTTTCCCGCTTTACTAAAAAATACCGCTGGGCGCATCTGGATATTGCCGGTGTGGCGTGGAAATCCGGTAAGGAAAAGGGTGCCACCGGACGACCCGTACCGCTGTTAATGCAGTATCTGTTTGACCGCATTGCAGAGGCCGGAAAATAAGACCTATGTCCCATGTAGATTTTTACATACTTGCGGACAGCAGCCTGGCCAGCCTGCAGCAATATGCCTGCAACCTGGCACAGCAACACTGGTCATGCGGCAAACGTGTACTGATGCAGACAGACTCAACCGAGGACAGCCAGCAACTGGACGAGCTGTTGTGGAATCTGCAGGCAGACAGCTTTATTCCCCATGGCATTGCCACGCTTGAGCCAGTTGACCAGCAACAGCCGATTCTGATTGCTCACCAGGCGGTGAATGACAGCAACTTTGATGTTGTACTCAATCTGTCATCGCGCCCATGTGACATTAGCGAAACAGACCAGGCA
>JBFFND010000007.1:0-19591 GCA_041563375.1 Gammaproteobacteria bacterium
CTGCTGCAACTGAAAGCACCACTGGGCGAACTTGAAGATGAGCTGAGTATTTCGCTGGAGCTAACGATAGCCGGCATCACCCGCTATCTGCGCATCAGGGCAATTATTCGCAATATCACCCTGCCCGGTGACAACGCCGACCAGCTGTATAAATACGGCGTACAGTTCAGCGGACTGAATGATGAGCAGACACTGCTGATCAATGCCTATGTGTATGAACAGATTGTGCTGCAGATGGAAGATCACTAGTGACAGCGCAGCGAATCAGCCAGTATTGCAACAGCCGCACCCATGCTGTTTAGATCCACCGCACTGGTCGGTGCCATGACCATGATCTCCCGCGTGCTCGGCCTGCTGCGGGATATTATTTTTGCCAACCTGTTTGGTGCCAGCGGCGGCACCGATGCCTTCTTTGTGGCTTTTAAAATCCCCAATTTTATGCGCCGCCTGTTTGCCGAAGGCGCCTTTTCACAGGCCTTTGTACCGGTGTTTTCCGAGTACCGGGAAACCCGCAGCCGCGATGATCTGAAAGACCTGCTGAATCATGTAGCCGGTGCGCTGGGGGGCTTTCTGCTGATTCTCAGCAGCCTCGGCTCACTGGCCGCACCGTTACTGGTGTACCTGTTTGCGCCGGGCTTTAGCGATGACCCGGTCCGCTTCCAGCTGACGGCGGATATGCTCACCATTACCTTCCCCTATATCTTTTTTATTGCACTGACCGCACTCGCCGGTGGCGTACTCAACAGCTTTAATAAGTTCGCCATACCTGCCTTTACCCCGGTACTACTCAATCTGTGCCTGATCAGTGCTGCGGTCTGGGGCACAGACTATTTTGCCCAGCCGGTGATGGCACTGGCCTGGGGGGTTGCCGCGGCAGGGCTGTTGCAACTGCTGTTCCAGTTTCCGTTTCTGCTCAAACTGGGCATGCTGCCCATTCCCCGTTTCAGACGCGCCCATGAAGGCGTAAAGAAAATACTCAAGCTGATGCTACCGGCCATTGTCGGCTCTTCTGTGGCGCAGATTAACCTGCTGTTCGACACCATTATTGCCTCCTTTCTGGCGGCGGGCAGTGTCTCCTGGCTGTATTACTCGGATCGCCTGGTGGAGTTCCCGCTGGGGGTGTTCGGCATTGCCCTGGCCACGGTGATCCTGCCCAGCCTGTCGAGACATCATGCGCAGAAATCGGCGGAATCCTTTAATCGCACACTGGACTGGTCGCTGCGCCTGACCTCATTGATTGCCATCCCCGCCGCCCTCGGCCTGCTGCTACTGGCCGGCCCCCTGCTCAGTACCCTGTTCGGCTACGGCGAATTCTCACAACACGATACACAGATGGCTTCGCTCAGCCTGATGGCCTATGCGCTGGGCCTGCCCGCGTTTATTTACATCAAGGTACTGGCGCCGGGTTATTACGCACGGCAGGACACCCGAACCCCGGTGCGCATCGGCATTCAGGCGATGATTGCCAATATGCTGCTTAACCTGCTGTTCGTGGTGCCGCTGGTGATGCTGGAGTTTTCCGGCCCCCATGTGGGACTGGCACTGGCGACGGCTGCCTCCGCCTATATGAATGCCTTTATGCTGTACCGTGGCCTGTGCAAGCAGGGGGTGTACCAGCACCTGTCAGGCTGGGGCAGGCTCTGGCTACAGATACTGCTGGCAAATGGCCTGATGGCGCTGTTCCTGCTCTACACCAGTCCGGCGATCAGCCACTGGCACAGCTGGACACTGCTGGAGCGCATTCCGACACTGCTGGGTTTTGTGCTGCTCGCCGTGCTGATCTACGCCGCCAGTCTTCTGCTCAGTGGCTTCCGCCCCGCACAGCTGAATGCCTTACGCAACAACGACTAAATGCACGCAAAGCCCCACACCCGGGGCGTTATCAGTTATAATTCATGGCTTTTTGACACGGGCCATTTTGTTCAATGCAACTCATTCGCGGTTTACACAATCTGCAGCCACAGCATCAGGCCTGTGCATTGACCATTGGCAACTTCGATGGCGTGCATCTGGGGCATCAGCAGCTGCTGAAAACCCTCAAACAGGCCGCTGATGAACGCGGCCTGCGCAGCTGCATTATGAGTTTTGAGCCACTGCCCCACGAATACTTTCATCCCGAACAGGCACCGGCCCGGCTGTATCGCCTGCGGGAAAAATGGTGCGCCGTGGAAAGTGCGCAGATTGATTATTTTCTCTGCTGCAAATTTAATCGGGCGCTGGCCAGTTTAAGCGCCGATGAATTTATCCAGCAGATTCTGCTAGATAAACTGAAAATCAAATACCTGCTGGTGGGGGACGATTTCCGTTTTGGCAATAAACGCTGCGGTGATTTTACCAAACTGCAACAGGCCGGTGAAAAATACGGCTTCGAGGTATATAACTCGGAAAGCTTCTGCTTTGACAATCAGCGAGTCAGTAGCACCCGGGTGCGGCAAGCGCTGCTCGCCGATCAACTGGATCTGGCTGCACAGCTGATGAACCGGCCCTACCAGATTTGCGGGCGCATTGCCCATGGCGACAAGCGCGGCCGCACCATAGGCTTTCCCACCGCCAATATTAAACTGAAGCGCCATGCCACCGCGGTGCATGGTGTATACGCGGTACATATGAGCGGGGAAAACAACCTGTCGGCGAATGGCGTGGCCAATATCGGCAAGCGACCCACGGTGGATGGTGAACACCTGCAGCTCGAAGTGCATCTGTTTGATTTTTCCGGTGAGATTTACGGCCAGCAGGTGTGCGTGGAATTCAGAAAAAAGATACGCGAAGAAAAACGTTTTGCGTCTTTTGAACAGTTAAAAGACCAGATCATTCAGGACAGTGAACAGGCAAAACAGTTTTTTGCCAATTAAACCCAGACATTAACCCAGAGTTGACAACAGTGACCGATTATAAAGACACGCTCAATCTACCTGCGACCGATTTCCCGATGCGCGGAAACCTGGCACAACGGGAACCGGAAATGCTGAAAGCCTGGCAGGAAAAAAACCTGTATCAGAAAATTCGCGAAGCCAGCAAGGGTCGACCCAAATTTATTCTGCACGATGGCCCACCCTACGCCAACGGCAATATTCACATCGGTCACGCGGTTAACAAGGTACTAAAAGATATCATTATTAAAAGCCGTACCCTGGACGGTTATGATGCCCCCTATGTGCCCGGCTGGGATTGTCACGGCCAGCCGATTGAACTCAATGTCGAGAAAAAAGTGGGCAAGCCCGGACAGAAGGTCGATGCGAAAACCTTCCGCGACAAGTGTCGCGAATACGCGCAAAGCCAGGTGAATGGTCAGCGTGATGATTTTATTCGCCTTGGCGTACTGGGCGAGTGGGACAATCCCTACCTCACCATGAACCATGATGTTGAAGCCAGTATCGTACGCAGCCTGGGCAAGATCATCGACAAGGGCCATCTGCATAAAGGCAGCAAGCCGGTGCACTGGTGCCTGGACTGTGGCTCGGCACTGGCGGAGGCCGAAGTGGAGTATGAAGACAAGACTTCACCGGCAATTGATGTTGCGTTTAAAGCCGTTGATCCGAATGCATTTTTCACCGCCTGCAATGCGAAGCAGAACGATCTGCCGGTTGCCGCGGTTATCTGGACCACCACGCCCTGGACCCTGCCCGCCAATATGGCGGTGTCGCTGCACCCGGAACTGGAGTATGTACTGGTGCGTGCACACACCAGCATTGGCAAGCTCAATCTGCTGCTGGCGGAGGCGCTGCATGAAGATGCGCTGCGACGTTATGAGGCCGAGGACTACAGCATCATTGGTCATTGCAAGGGCGCGGCACTGGAAAACCTGCTGTTACAGCATCCGTTCTATCAACGGCAGGTGCCGGTGATTCTGGGTGAGCATGTCACCACCGAAGCCGGTACCGGCGCGGTGCACACCGCACCGGGTCACGGCCAGGACGACTATATCGTGGGCACAAAATACGGGCTTGAGGTGTATAACCCGGTGGGCAGCAACGGCGTGTTTCTACCCGACACCGAACTGTTTGCCGGCCTGCATGTGAACAAGGCCAATGACGATATTCTGAAAGTGCTGGAAGAAAAGGGCGCGCTGTTAAAGCACCGCAAACTGAAACACAGCTATCCCCATTGCTGGCGGCACAAAACGCCAATTATTTTCCGCGCCACGCCGCAGTGGTTTATCAGCATGACCCAGAACGGTCTACGTGATCAGGCAATGCAGGCAATTGATCAGACACAATGGATGCCCGACTGGGGCAAGGCACGCATTCAGGGCATGGTGCAAAGCCGTCCCGACTGGTGTATATCCCGTCAGCGCACCTGGGGCGTACCCATCACCCTGTTCGTGCACAAGGAAAGCGGCGAGCTGCACCCGAATACGCACCAGCTGATTGAAAGCGCTGCGCAACTGATAGAAAAAGACGGCATCGATGCCTGGTTTTCACTGGAGCCGGAAACCCTGCTGGGGGACGATGCTGCCCATTACGACAAGGTCACCGACACCCTGGATGTCTGGTTTGATTCCGGCGTCACCCATGCATCGGTGCTGCAACAGCGCGAAGAGCTGTCGGTGCCTGCTGACCTCTACCTGGAAGGCTCGGACCAGCACCGCGGCTGGTTCCAGTCGTCGCTGTTAACCTCGGTCGCAATGCGTGGTGCCGCGCCTTACAAGGCCGTGCTGACCCACGGTTTTACGGTGGATGCCGATGGCAAGAAGATGTCCAAGTCACTGGGTAATGTAGTACAGCCGCAGAAAATCTTCAGCACCCTGGGTGCCGATATTTTACGCCTGTGGGTCGCCTCGGCGGACTACAGTGCCGAGATGTCCGTGTCCGATGAAATTCTTAAGCGCACCGCCGATTCCTATCGACGCATTCGCAATACCTCGCGTTTTCTGCTCGCCAACCTGAATGGCTTTAATCCCGATACCGACATGCTGGCCGAAAAAGACATGCTGGCACTGGATCGCTGGGCGGTGGCCAGAACACTGCATTTACAGAATGAAATTATTGCTGCCTACAAGGTTTATAACTTCCACAGTATTTACCAGAAACTGCATAATTTCTGCGCAGTGGATATGGGCAGTTTCTATCTGGATGTAATCAAGGATCGCCAGTACACCACTCACAAGGACAGTATTGCACGACGTTCGGCGCAAAGCGCGATTTACCACATTGTAGAAGCCATGACCCGCTGGCTGGCGCCGATTCTGTCATTTACTGCGGAAGAAGTGTGGCAGCAGATTCCAGGTGCACACAGCGACTCGGTGTTACTGCAAACCTGGTATGAAAAACTGTTCGACCTGCAGCAAACGGATACCATGAACTTCGACTTCTGGGCGCTGATTCATGAAACCCGCACGCTGGTAAGCAAGCAGCTGGAACAGATTCGTGTCGATGGCAAAATCGGTTCATCACTGGATGCGGAAGTTAAACTCTACTGTTCCGACGCAATTTACCAGGCACTGTCGGCACTGCAGGATGAGCTGCGTTTTGTGCTGATTACCTCCTATGCCAATGTGTATCCACTCAGCGAAGCTCCCCAGGGGAGCGAAGCACTGACCCTGGAAAGCGGTGAAAAAATGTTTATTACGGTGAACAAATCCGCGCACCAGAAATGCACCCGTTGCTGGCATTTGCGTGAAGATGTAGGCCAGCACGCTGATCACCCGCAACTCTGTGGTCGTTGTGTTGAAAATGTGGATGGTGAAGGTGAAGTCAGACATTATGCCTGAGACATCCCTTCAACAGACAACGCTACCGATGCGTCGCTGGTTATGGATCAGCCTGCTGGTCATCGCACTGGATCAGCTGACCAAGATACTTGCCGATCAGCTGCTCAGCTATGCACAGCCGGTGGCA
Organism: Gammaproteobacteria bacterium; assembly: GCA_041563375.1. Lineage (GTDB taxonomy): Bacteria > Pseudomonadota > Gammaproteobacteria > SZUA-229 > SZUA-229 > SZUA-229. Next base: position 5,838 of record JBFFND010000007.1, read on the forward strand.
GTGATGCCGATGTTTAATTTCACCCTGCTGTATAATAAGGGCGCAGCGTTCAGCTTTCTTGCCAGTGCCGGCGGCTGGCAACGCTGGTTCTTTCTGGTATTGACCCTGCTGGTCAGTGCCTTTATTTTTAACTGGCTAAGAAAACTTAAACCGCACCAGTTGCTGCATATGATTGCACTGGCGCTGATACTGGGTGGTGCACTGGGCAATCTGATTGATCGCACCATTTATGGCCATGTGATTGACTTTATCGATGTGTATTATCAGCAATACCACTGGCCCGCATTCAATATCGCCGACTCCGCTATTTTCATTGGAGCGGTGTTACTAATTTACGACACACTGAAGAGCCCCCATGAAAACAGTTAACCCCGACAGCGCACTGCTGATTTTTTTCAAACTGCAACTGGAAGACGGCACCGAAGTTGAATCCAATTTTGGCGATGAAGCAATTGAATTCCAGATGGGCGATGGCAGCCTGACCCCGGGCATGGAAGACGCACTGATGGATAAAACTATTGGCGACACCGTGTCGGCCATTCTCAGCCCTGAACTGGCTTTCGGCATGCCAGACGAGAACAATATTCACTCTATGCCGGCGTCTGATTTCCCTGATGACATGCCACCAGAGGAAGGCCAGGTGATTGCCTTCGACGGCCCCGATGACAGTGAAATCATGGGCACGATCGTATCTATCAATAATGGAGAAGTTGAGGTCGATTTCAGCCACCCACTGGCTGGCCGTGTCATTCAGTTCAGTGCAGAAATAGTCGATATACTCTAATTATGAAAATCCAACTAGCCAACCCCCGTGGATTCTGTGCCGGCGTTGACCGCGCAATTGAAATTGTTGAACGTGCACTGGAACTGTTTGGTGCGCCGATTTATGTGCGCCACGAAGTAGTACACAACACCTTTGTGGTTAACGATTTAAAAAACAAGGGCGCGATTTTCGTTGAGGAACTGAATGAAGTACCGGACGATGCGACGCTGATTTTCAGTGCACACGGCGTTTCACAGGCGATACAGCAGGAAGCAAAAGAGCGTCAGCTGAACGTATTTGACGCGACCTGCCCGCTGGTCACCAAGGTGCATATGGAAGTGGCGCGTTACGCGCGCAATAACACCAATGTCATCCTGATAGGCCATGCCGGCCACCCCGAAGTGGATGGCACCATGGGACAGTTCAGTCACAGTGATGCACAGATGTTACTGGTAGAAAAAATCGAAGACATCGAACAGTTGCCACTCGCCGATGATGCCAGTCTCGCCTATGTCACCCAGACCACTTTGTCGGTGGATGACACCCAGCACATTATCAATGCACTGAAACAGAAATTTCCACAAATCCAGGGACCGCGCAAGGATGATATCTGTTATGCCACTCAGAATCGCCAGGATGCGATTAAAACCCTGTCCGCTTCCTGCGACCTGATCATTGTGGTCGGCTCACCCAACAGTTCCAATTCAAATCGACTAAAAGAGCTGGCTTCCAGGAACAGTATTCCAGGTTACCTGGTTGATAATGCGAGCGAACTGGACAAGCACTGGTTTGATGGTAAACAGACTATCGGCATCAGCGCTGGCGCATCTGCACCCGAGTTACTGGTCAATGAAGTGGTTGAGACCCTGCAGCAATGGTTTGATGCCGAGCTGTCGAGTGACAGCGGGCTTAAAGAAAGCGTTGTATTCCAGTTACCCAAAGCTTTACGCCGCGATTAGTTTACACAGCACTTTTCAGTCAGCTTCAGTCAGGCGCGCTATTTAACAGCGCCTGACTGCCACGCTACATATTCGACACACGAAAGCTGGACACCAGATTCTGCAAATCACCCGCCAGCCGTGATAACTCGGTGGCTGCGGTCGTTGTCTGTTCTGCCCCGGCCGCTGTCTGCTCCGCACCCTGACTGATATTCACAATATTGCGGTTCATTTCATCCGCCACTGCATTCTGCTCTTCTGCAGCGCTGGCAATCTGGTTATTCATATCTCGGATGGTGGCTACCGCACGTGCAATCGCATCCAGCGACTGGGCTGCCTCACGCGCACCGTTTGCACCACTCTGCGCAGTTTCACGACCGGTTTCCATTACCGATACTGCCTGTTTGGCACCTGCCTGCAATTTATCTATCATTGATTCAATTTCACTGGTGGATTGCTGGGTGCGTGATGCAAGGGTGCGCACTTCATCTGCCACCACCGCAAAACCGCGCCCCTGTTCACCGGCACGCGCTGCTTCAATCGCTGCATTCAGTGCCAGCAGATTGGTTTGTTCTGCGATATTCTTGATCACATCCAGTACCGTACCGATATTGTCACTGTCTTCTGCCAGCTGAGTGATGACGGTTGCGGCATTCTCCACCTCCTGTGCCAGTGAGAGAATGGTGGCGGTGGTTTTGTCCACCACCTGCTTACCGCCCTGGGTTTCATTGTCCGCACTGTTGGCCGCACCTGCGGCGGATTCTGCATTGCGCGCCACTTCACTCACCGTCGCAGTCATTTCATTCATCGCAGTGGCCACCTGGTCGGTTTCATTGCGCTGTTGCTCGACATTGCGGCTGCTATCACCGGCCACCGCACTGACTTCTTCGGCGGCTGTGGCGAGCTGCGTGGATGCACTCATAATTTGCTGAATCAGGCTTTCAATTCGCTCCGCCATGTTATTAAAACTTTGCGCAATACTGCTCATTTCATCCCGGCTGTTCAGATTGATGCGCGCGGTCAGGTCCCCGGCTGCCAGCTGAGACGAGCCTTCATCAATCTTATGTATATTATCAACCACCGAGTAATACAGTCCCGCAAACACATACACCACCAGTAATAACACCAGTACCACGGTAACAATCGCGGTGTACTCCTTTTTAATATCCAGCTCGATACGTTCGACAAACAGACTGTCCAGCACCGGCACAATACTGTCAAACAATGCATAGGAAGTATTAATCGCCTGGGTCGCGGCATCGAACACGGTTTTACTGTCGACACTGATCTGATCAGCCTTTATCAAACGACTGCCCAGCATCTGCTGGATACCATCCACAGCACGCTGATTATCTTCAGCTGCCTGCTGCAATACCTGGCCAAGCTGTGGATTGGTATTAAATGCTGCAGCCAGGCCACTGGCCAGGCTTTTCTGGTTATTGTCTATTTCATTCAGCAGAATTGATAACTGAATAAAGCTGTCCGGCGTGAATTCACCGGCAGCGGCCACACCACTGCCCACCGCACGGGATTTACCCATGGCTTCTGTCAGGTTCAGTAATTTTGATACCAGTGCATCACCCAGGTAATAGCTGTCGAGCTGCGGATCCAGGGTGATTTCCGAGCTATCCGCAATATGACTGATCAGGGCCATAATCGAGCTTACCAGTGCCGAATGGGTCGCCAGGCTCTCAGCGGAACTCATATTCAATGCACCGGCCTTGATCTGCTGCCATTGCTGCTGGATTGCGGCAAACTGGTCGCCGGTCTGCAGTGCCGCACCCAGTTGCTGATCAATCTGTGCCAGCTGGCTCATCGCCTCGTCGGCCTGCTGGCGCTTCTCGTTAATCGCCTGGCGCAAATGCTCGGCACCCGCAAGATACGCACTGGTCAAGCCACGATGCTGCTGTATAAACTGTATCGGCTGGCGTGCCACATTGATATAGGCGAGGCCGCGCCGCTCATTCTCGATAAAGCCTATTTCGTCATCCAGTGATGAGATCAGCATACTACTGAGCGTCAGCAGTGGAATCAGTACAATCAGAAAAATCAGCGCGAATTTGAGCGGATAACGCAAACGGTTGAGCAAATAAACGGCAGGACCCACGATTTTTTTCATCTTTTCAGCACACTCCTCTACAAAGCTGATTTCTTAAATCAATTTAACCCACCGGCGGTCGCAGCTAACGCCTGCTCACGAAGGGTAGAAAATTAATTAGCTTATTCACATTATCGGGGGGTACTGGCTCGGCAGGTGTAACGTGCGAGCCAGTTTTACAACGTGATTACAGGAATATAGTCACAATATCCCTGCTTTGCACAGGGAAGAATAATTTTTTACTACGCAGACAGATTAGCGCCAGCAGGATTCTATGGTCTTACCATTGCCGGTATCCGCAACGCCGCCTTTACGACCAAAGTTATCATAGGTTAATGCACCACAGCCGGAGCTATCAAACCCACTGCCATCGACTTTAGTCGGTGTACAGGTAATCATGAAACTGGTGTTAATGCTGCCTGATGGGCCTGCCGAAATGGCAAACGTATGCTGCAATGAATCGTCCGCAGGCGTCGCAGCCCAGGTCTGCGATGTTCTTGTCACTCGATTGAGATCATCAAAATCTGTGGTATACACACCATAGGCCTGCTTGTGCAATTCCAGGTCACGTGCCATTTCCGGCATTACCATCACACAGCCCCTGTCGCGCTCCGCCTTGCTAACAAAACCTTCATAAGCCAGTATGCCAACTGAAGTCAGTACGCCCAGAATGGCGACCACAATCATTAATTCTACCAGTGTAAAGCCTGTCTGTTTTTTCATAGTCATACCTGTTTATTGATCACCGTCACCGGTTTCTATCCTGATGTGGCTGAGTAATGGGTAGTTTAAATAACGTTGCTCTGTATTTAACTTAATCGTAACGAAATGGCTTTTTTTAAGATGATCCGCTGTAACCTTTTCGCCTTTGTAATTGGTGATAATGGTTTTGCCATCAAATTTGAACGTCTTCTCGGCAATCGTTATCAGGCCTTTTTCTGGCTCAACTGAGGTAATGCTTTTGGTCATATTATTAAAATAATTCAGACCGGTTTCTGCCTGCAGTGCTGCTGCACCAAGCATCAACCAGGACGCACACAGCAGCTGCAACATAGTTTTTATAGACTTCATATTCTCTCCGATTGCTGGCTTATTCTATTAATAACCCATACTTATCGTAACTGACGCCATGATTGCCGTTTTCTAAAGTCGCCAGAATCAGATTCGGCCACCACATCTATACCACCTCGGCTACCCGAAAAGAATTTCAGCTCTGACGCACCGTTATTATTATTCAGAATGCCGGGGCTTGCCACTATACCCTCACGGGAACGAGTACCTGAAACAATCGTATCAGTTCCCATATAATCCATGGTATCACTTTCATCGATCACACCGTCACCATTGACGTCAAACGGCGGAATATGCAGGCGATTACCATCATTTGCATTCAACTCCATGATCCAGCTTGAACCACCGTAGCCACAGGGGTCTTCATCCGGCACCGTGGTCACAAAGATGATACGGTTATTACGGATAATGGGATTCACCACCACCCGCTCGCCATATTCATCACCATAGCGCAGGTCCATAAACCAGCCCATGTCTGTGCTCCAGTCAATCTGGTAGGCAAGGTCATCACGCTCACTGGAAGTCACCCTGAATTCACGACTGGAACCATCCACGCCGGTGACAAAGCCCTGATCCAGTATTCTTTGCTCCATCAGATCATTGCGCGTCGGCTGGTTCATACCATCATTGTCATCCCACACCCCGTAGAATGTCTGGATCTGTGTCGCTGCACCCGCACTGGCACTGTCACCCACTTCAAAATACTTGCCGGTACCGAACAGTAACAGGGTCTGGCCCCGTTCAGTCGGGTGACGTTTAACCGCGATAGCCGAGGTAACAGGCTGCACTGTGCCACCTGCATCACTGGCAACAAACACAGGCCTGGGATCGGTGCCGGTCTTGTAGGCAAAATCCCATGAAACCGGGGCTGAACTGGTGACATCCACTTTCCATACATTACCAAACAGGTCACCGGCATAGAGTGCATCCACCCTGAAGTCACCATCCATATCAACCGGGGTGACAGTAGCCACGCCATTGGGTCGATTCGATCCCGTTGGATCTTCCGCCATACCAATACCGGTATCAAATTTTCTCACCAGTGCACCGGTGAATGCATTGACTACATAGATCGCACCATTACCTGTGGTACTGACATAATCGTCCGGGTGCGTATTGTTATAACCATTACCAAATATCACCACCCATTCATCGTTATTCATCTTGGCGTAGCTGACATCACCGATGGTAAAGCCCAGGTCTGCATCACCGAATGTACTGGTGCCGGACACCCGTGGATTGTCGGTAAATTCCCATATTGCACTGCTGGCAATCGCATCCGGGTCGGTAATATTCATACCAAACACAATCTGCCCACCGGCACCCACAGACGAGGCCAGCATAGTTTTCCAGCCTGAATCAAAGGCATCAAATACCTGCGGCGAGCCATCGACAAAATAGGTATGACCACTGTTGTAATTCAGTGAAGTTAACAGATTTAAACGATTTATTAACGCACCGGGCACATAGGCAAATTTTTCTTCACCGGTCAGCGCATCGAACGCATGTAACATGCCGTCGTTCGCACCGACATAGGTTACCGGGTCTCGATTACGATTATTGTATTTGAAAGTCGAGTATTTATCTGTGGCAATGCTATCCGGATAAGAGAAATCCGGCGCGCCCACATAGGCAGGAGATGAGTGAATAATATCACCCAGTGCACTCTTGATACCCAGGCTGTTACCGTCGAAGTCAGCGACTGCGTTACGTACTCTAAAGCGCCCACCGGATTGATCTGATTCCAGGCTGTGATCACCTCGCAGGTAATCCAGCCTGTCCTGCCCGGCGTCTGCAGCTTCAACCACCAGCGTATCCGGATGGGTACGCAATGCGGTGCGCTGTGCTGCACCCAGGTCATCAAGATTCTCGAAGGCAACCGAGGTATAGGTGTCGGTTTCCATTGTATAGATATTACGTGTTGCATGACCCTGCTGCGCAAGCTCGTAGGCGGCATTCCATTCCACATCACATAGAGCCCCTACCTCAGGGTAGGCGTCACATTCCGGCGGCGAGTCATCGTTACCGTCATTATCCCGGTCGACCGCTCCATCCTGAATAGGTACAGAGAACAGATTACCGGACCAGCCATTAGAATTGAATCGAGCCTGGTACAGACGGCTGTTGGCATTCAGTGTACCGGAGTTCAGCGCCACCGCCGCCGCCGAGCCGACACGCGAGGCAATTGCGGAAATCGCATTGATCAGTTTCTCGGACACCTCGGTCGGTGATGACGCCGAAGCATAGATACCGGCACTGTTATAGGCGGCATGCCATACATCGTCGGTTTTCTCGGCGTCATTACTGATATTACTCCAGAAACCGTCCTTATCCGGCTCGCCCGGCGTTGACCAGTCATTACCTGCCGCATCAAAATCCGGATTGCCATCACCATCCGCATCCACCAGGTTACCAGACACCCCAAAGGCCACGGTAAAGGTCACCATGTGCTGGTGGGTAGTAATATTATCTGGCGTAGTTGGATCCAGTACATACTGCGGCAAATCACTTTCCAGTGGCAGATCCGGTTTTACATTATCTTCCAGCGGACTCAGGTCATTCGTATAGTATCTGTAGGCAACGTCAGCCAGGGTATCACTGCGGTTATCGCCATCTTCATTACCGACATTTGAGTCAGGGCTATTACTCCATGCGCCATCGGTAAACAGGATGGTGAAATTTTTCTGGCAGGAGTAGGCAATCGGATCATCCTTACCGGAGAGGTTATTAGCATAATACTCACCGGCATCTCTCAATGCGGTACGCAGCGGCGTACCATACGATCTCTGTTCATAAGCAAAATAGTCGCGCTTGATCTCTGTGTTATGCGCGGTGAAGTTGGTCAGCGAAATATCCGGCACCTCATTAAATACCAGGTCATCTCGGTTGATCAGGGTCATGCCAAAACGGAAGGTGGGCTGTGAATCAATAATTTCTGCAATCGCATTCTTAACCGGGAACGCACGACGACGGTAATACTGGTACCAGTTAGCAACATTCTGTGCGGTCTCGGCAATGCTACGACAGCCGGTTGCGCCGGTTGCACCCATATAGGTGGCCGCATTCACCCGGTCGGCCACGATCTGGTCACGGATGGTGCGTACCATTGCATCCGTGCCAAGAATGTTATAGCAGCCGGCTCCGCTCAAGGTGGTGGTTGCCAGTGCTGTTTCATTCAGGCCACGGTCTGGATTGTCAGGTTTTGGATTATAAGCGATTAACTGCACATCGACTGATGCGCTGGACACGGTAAAGCGCATATGCGAATCCCATAAATCCACTTCATCATTAGCCTGATCGAAACTGGTGTCGGTGGCAAAGCCAGTTTCGCCCGTCGCGGCAAAGCCATTTTCATTAAAATCTGTACCACGCCGAGGCCGATAAATAACGTCACCGGAACCATCTATCCAGGGGTCATACCCCGAATCGTCTATCCATACTTCATAAATAAACGGGCCATTATTAAAGTCACCATTGGTTTCCAGATTACGTATAACGCTGTAGCCAGGCTGGGTATTAAACGGATAGGAGCGCGCAGCGGTAAAACTGGCGTCGGTACAGGGATTACCTGAATTATCACAGGGGCCATCCCAGGGCTCATACGCTATATCCGCATTATAAAACACCCGATTCAAACTGCTGGATCTGCCACGCCAGTCCACATCGAGCGGGTGAAAATTAGTGTCCCCACAAAGTTCCGCCCTGCCGCGGGAATAACAGTCGTTACTGTAAACACTATCACTGTTATCGTAGTTGTAATACATTGTGCCGTTTTCAGTGTCTGTCCACTGAAATTCGGCAATATCAAACAGACCATTGGTGTTTCTACTGGTTGTAGGTTCCAGGTTATAAAATGAACCATCGCGAATTGGATCAGGGTCATAGTTATTCCAGCGCCAGTGAGGCCCCGTCATATATTCCCAGTCCATGGAACCGGAGTCATCACTGACAAAAAACACATTGGGCTGCACCGCGGCACCAAGAAACAGCGGTGTATTGGCAATGCTCAGATTTACAGCATGCACTGGTGTTGCAGAGGACAGGAACACAATGGCAGACAGTGATGCGGAAGTGAAATATCTGTAAATCGTTTGCTTCATAATCTTGCTCCAGAAACCCGGGCCTTGCTTTTAAATATCATGCTATCCATGTAACTCAACCTTAGTTAATCGGTTGCAGGTAAGTCGATTGCAGCACCACCGCAGCATTACCATCAATGCCGGTGCTGTATGCGGTTATTCTGTACATGGCGCTGCGTGCCTTGGCCTGCGAGTCAAAGCCAATGCCTTCACTGTCGCCTGAGACTTCACCAAGCCACTCAATAAAATAACGTGCATCGTTCTGGCAACCAACTGTTGGCCGGGTATTGTCCTGCAGTGCACCACCGTAGGCCCAGGTTCTTGTGTCATCCTGCCAGAAACTGTCATCCTTTAATTCAGGGTTCTGCATGCCAGGCAGGTTAACTTCCCACACCTGGTTAGCGCTCTGAGAAGGTGTTGTGGTAACCGGGAAAGCCGCACTACTCAAATCATCCAGCCAGATTTCACCGGCACGTAAAGCCGCCTCGGCACATTGCAGTGCATTGCTTCTATTTTTGATGCTGCCCTGTATACTGATGTCGGTGATATTGGTACGCATGGCCGCGACACCCAGCAGGGTAAATACAATCATTAACACGATTGAGGTAATAAGCACCGCGCCCTGTTGCCTGCACGGGGATGGGGATCTGGAAAATTTCATTATAAGGATGCCCCCTGTGTGCGCTCACCGATCATCCGGTTACGCACCACAAACGTAGATGAATAAGTCGCTCTTGAAAATCTGTCGGTTGGTTGATATAGCAGCGGATCAGCGCCCGGCAAAGCATGGGACTGGTCAATCGCTTTACCATAAATTTCCTCGTCGGTGCGCATAATCAGGCTGACCCGAACACTGACCACACTTGGCCATAAACAGCTTTCGGATACCGGCACTGACATCGGTGTATTACAGGTCGACTGAATCTGGCTCGCGGTTAGATAACGACTGGCCACATTACGCGCAACCGCGTCATCTTCAATACCGTAATCCAGTTTCATGCGCTCAACCCCTTCGACCAGCGGCGATGGCGTATCACCGTCAATACTTCTGAACAGGGTAGGCACACCACGGGTATTGTTCGCCACATAATAGGTCACGGTGGCAACGCGACTAAGTTCACCGTGATGCTCTCTGGAAATGCCGCCATCATCCAGACTCCATACACCAAACTCGTTTTCATCCGCTGCACCGCCAGCCGCTCTGCCAATCACACCTGTGTCAATTACTGCATCACTGCTGGTCACGCGGAATATTTCTGCGTCCTTACAGGTTGAGGCAACCGCAAAGTTATTCTGCGCAATACGCACATCGGTACCGGCGGGGATGTCCAGGAAATAAGCCGCGTCACCGATATTTCTGGGCTGCAGCACATAGGATTCGCCGATAGCACCTCGCAGGGTCAATGCATCGGAGCCTGGCAACATGCCGGTTAGACCCAGTGTGGCATCGGGTGTTGGCACCCAGCCAGCACCAACCGCCTGGTAACCCTGAATTTCGTGACCCGCATTGAAATCAGCCCAGGGCAGCTCTTCGTCGTTCAAAGAAATATTATACGACGATGCAGTCCTTTCCTGAGAAGTGTAACCGCCTTCATATGCGGCTACGGTTCTGCAACCCATCGAGCCCACACTTCTCAACGAGTTACCGATAAACTCCGCCGCCAGCTTTGCATTGGTTTTCATTTCCAGTTCGGACGCGGTGTTTCTGAAATCGGTCCGATTCGATACCTGCATGGTCACTGCAGAAGCCAGGATTAAAATCCCCATGGTCATTGCCACGAGCAGCTCAAGCATTGAGTAACCCGATTGAGAACCGAGTTTTTTTATCTGATAGCCTGTTGTTTTTTTATTCATAACCATTGCTTAGGGTTGAAACATCATTGTGTAGTCTTTCTCGTAGGTATTTCCGTCTTTATCCAGCTCTTCCCAGGTGACCGAGATTTCATATACCGCGTCTTCATTTATGCCGCTTATATTCAGAATCTCTGCCTCAGGACTTTTATTGGCCAGATAGGTATCCAGCTCCATGCCGATCAGGTAACTAATCATGCTGGTCATCTCGGCACCTGAAGCACAGCCTCCAGCCAGCGATGTCATACAGGCCGGTGCTGCACCAGCGGTGGTAACAACCAGCCCATCCAGTGTGCTGGCATTTACACCCGTTATATTGGAGCGCAATATTTCAGTAATATTCCAGACACGCTGTGCTGCATTAATTTCTATATTGGTCTCGGCGGCCTTCTGTTGAGAACGCAACATCATCGAGGTTGAACCCAGCATTCCAATGGTCAGAATAAATAAGGCCACCATCACTTCCATTAAGGTGAAGCCCTGTTGTTTATTTAACTTGTTCATTAGCAATCATTCGCTGTGTTTGTATTTTTAATGAGGTTCGCTTCACCGCCCACCATAATGGATATATCGCGGCGCGGATAACCGTCTGCATCACCACTGCAAATCTGGAATCCACCTGCTGTACCATCTTTCAGCTCACCCGTGTGTGCAAAGGTCGCTGCAACACTGAAGTCATTGGTCAGGGCACCAAACGGACTAGCAGTGATGGTGATCGAGGTGTCGCCATCCATCTGCTTTAGCCAGACCAGGCGATCGCCATTGGCCTCGTCAAATGTACGATCCTGATTCTGGTCAACAAAGACTATCCATCCCCGGTTCCAGTTGCCTGCGGCACCACTGCAGCTCGGTGTATTGGTGCCTGTATTGGTACTGCTGCAAATAACCACGTCACGGCCCGAAGTCATGGCCTCTGCCCTGGCGCGCTTCAGGGACAGCACCAGCTCATTCGAGGTATCCGCCATCTCGTTGGTCAATACGATCGAGTTAAACACAGGAATACCGACCGCCATCAGTATGCCCATCATCGCCACCACGATCATCAGCTCAATTACAGTAAAACCGGTTTGATTTAGATTTTTCATGTCGTTATTTAAGACCATTCAAATGTCAAAGTCATGGAGATAGAGATGGAGTCTGGTTAATGCCTGATAAACGGCTGAAGCCACTCACCAGCGGCTCAAAAACAGCGACGCAACGCGTCACCTGATTCACTTAACCGGTCATTATCTGCGCAATTCGCTGTGCGCTACCCAGGCCCAGAATCACCCCGTTACGGTAGTGCCCGGCATTGATATACAGACCCTGCACCCCGTTATATTCGCCAATATAGGGTTCACCCTCGGGGCTGCCGGGACGCAGACCTGCCCAGTGATGTTCAATCGGCAACTCACGCAGCGCGGGAAATATTTCCAGCGCACTGGCCAGCAGTTCGTTTTTCACCGCTTCACTGGTGTGCTTATCAAATCCACAGTGCTCCAGGGTGCTGCCGCATAAAATGCGCCCGTCCCTGCGCGGAATCAGGTAACGGTTTTCTGCCAGCAAAATGTGGGACAACAGGTTCGGCTCACCCTTGAAAAGAACCATCTGGCCTTTTACCGGGCTGATTTGCGGGGCCTCGCCACAGGCCTGTAACAGCTGCGCACTCCAGGCTCCGCCAGCGACCAGAACCCGATCGGCATGCCACGATCGACCGTTGGCCACGACCCCCTGCACCCGATCCTGCTCTATCAACAGCTTTTCAACCGGCGTGTGCTGATGGTATTCAATACCCAGTGCATCCAGGCTGGCACGCACCGAGCGAACCAGCCGTGGATTACGCATCTGCCCCACATCCGGCAACCACAGACCATGCTCGAACTGTGCCGACACCCCCGGCGACAGTGCCTGCAGTGCCTGTGTCGAGTCCATTTCCTCAAGCCTCATTGACCAGCGCTGCGCCCATTGCCGCGCTGCGGCGACCTCCTCACTGCCCAGCACCAGCATGCCGTTACGGATATACTCGGGGTCAACGCCCCCTTCCTGCAACAGCTCATCCGCCAGCGCCGCATACTGATGGTGGCCGATCTGGGCCAGCTCATTCACCATGTCGGAATAGCGCCAGGGATGTAATGGCGACAGTATGCCGCCACCGGCCCAGGAGGATTCCTGTCCCATTTCGCCTTTTTCCAGCAACACCACTTTCATTCCGCGGCGCGTCAGTTCACGCGCGCTCAGCATGCCGATCAGGCCGCCGCCCACTATTATGCAATCAGTCATTAGTCTCTATGTTAAATGTATGTAAGCCTGTATTAAGCCTGTTTAGCCCTGCCAGGCGGATCAGCCTATCTTAACAAACAAAAGACCCGCATCGTGGATGCAGGTCTTTATTCAATGTGCCCTGGTTTACCGGACTTCAGATGCCAGTAGTGCGGGCTGCTTACTGCCCGCAGGTGTTGGTGACACCCGGCGGCGCCTGATCCAGGTATTCTTCACAGTAACAGGGACTGGTGCCCTTTGCCCAGTGGCGCTGGCAACGCTTGATCCACAGCGCGTCCTGCTGCGCCTCCCACTCTGCCGCGCGCTTTTCGGTTTCTATTGCCTGCTGGCGCGCCAGCTCTTCCTCACGGGCACGCTGCAGTTCCAGCGCCATTGCTTTTTTCTCCTGGGCTACCAGCTGCGCTATGCGATTTTCCGCGGCCTGTTTTTTACCATTGTCATTACAGGGGTAGCTGATTGCGCTGATCGCCGAAGAAAAGTCAGCCGGCGGCTTTGCACTGCACATTTTTACCGGTTTTGGTTTGACTACAGGTTTAGGCGCAGGGGCTTTCACTACGGGTTTTGGCGGTGTCACCGGCCGGGCTGCCGGTACCGGTTCAGGGCGATCGACCCTGGTCATTAAGGCAGAAAAGCCCGCCATGCTGTAATCCAGTCTCACCGGGCGCCCATAGGGCTCTATGATAAATGACAGTGTA